>NZ_JBANAZ010000195.1:0-1306 GCF_059803455.1 Bradyrhizobium sp. UFLA05-108
GGGGCAAAGGAAGCGCAGTAATTTCATCAACGCTGATCTGACAGCTGCCGATTATTTATACCGGGGCTGTCAGATTGCATCTGTTTTCCGATACACACGCTATAGACCACACAATAAAACTGATTGAAGAGACGCGGGTGTCACCATTCTCAGGGGGAGAATATGAACAGATTGATAATGGCAATAGCGCTACTGTTTACTGTCCTCATGGTGCAAGGATGCAACAAAAGCATGGAATATGAGCCACAGGATTTTTTTGAAGGCCGGCAGCTGGACATCGCACAGCTGATTTATGATGGCGATGAAGTGAAACTGAAAGAGAAGCTCCCCTCTATAAGCAAGGAAGAACTGAATCGACCGGTGAAAGCAGACATGACCCTGCTGTTTTGGTCGGTGCTAAACGCAATCTATGATAAAAATACGCCGAAAAGACTGAGGATTATTACTGACTTGGTTAAAGCGGGTGCAGACCCGTTGCAGCCCAGACCGGAAGGGGGAAGCAGCCCGGCGGAATTTGTCATGAAAGCCGACAAGGGAATTTGGATCAAGGCCATGCTCGACGGTGGTTTACCACCAAACGCAAAAGATAAGGTATTCAATCAACCCATTATATTCGAAGCATTAGAAGCGAAAAACCCTGAAACGTTAAAGGTGATGCTGGATTATGGTGCGGATATAAATACAATGGATTCATTGGGGAATACATTGTTAATAAACTCCCTAGACTATCGCTCGTTTGATCATACGATTCTTTTATTGGAGAGAGGTGCAGATAATAAAATCAAGGGTAAGTTTGGTTGGACTATGGGCAATCAGCTCCAGCGCTTTATAGATAGAGGGGTAGGCGATGCCGAGGATAAGGAGAAAATTAACAAGATAAAAGAGTTATTAATTAAAAACGGTGGAGACTGGCCTCCTCTACCTGTAGAGAATTGATACTCCCCTACGGCATGGATAGGTCGACGTCGAAGACATGTAATATGCCGCTCAGGGGCGAAATGGCAACCGCCCCTGCTCGCTCCGTGGGATTAACGCAATTCCTTCGCTATCGCGCTAAACATCAGCGACGCCTCCAGCGGTTGAGCGCTGAAAGAAGGCTCCGCCTGCGGCCAGGTAGACCACTGGACGATCACCAGATTCTCCGCCTGATTGACCATGATCATCTGGCCGAAGACCCCCAGCGCCCACAGGGAATGCTTGAGGGAGGCCTGCGGAACAGGCTCAACGTTGGTCGCATTCACCGGCACTTCGTTGTTCCACCATTGGAATCCGTAAATGCCGTTGGGATGCGCCGCCGACACCGAGC
>NZ_JBANAZ010000196.1:0-1255 GCF_059803455.1 Bradyrhizobium sp. UFLA05-108
CGATCTGGCGCAGGCGGAGCAGCTACAGAGCGCGGCCAGCCATTTCGACAGCGATGGCTACAAGATTTTGTGCAAGCCGCTCATCGCCGGCGATTACCCGATTATTGAGCTGCCGTAAGGCCATCATGCTGGTGATAACCTAAGATTTATCCGTAAAGTCAGGGCATTATGCTAAAAAAGCTTGAATCCATAATGTTGTTATGGATAATGGCGCCCCGAAGCGAAGGAACGCGCTATTAACTCAGTTGGCAGAGTGATTGGTTTTATAATGGCTTGTTTTGGCTTGAAAATTGATAGACGCGGGTTCGAGTCCTGCATAGCGCGCCAGCTTTCTTCCTTCGTCTCATCGCGCTTACCGTAAAGCGCACCCGGGTTGATTTGCACTATCGGCTCCTCGTTGGGATTTTCGGGTGTGCTTTACCGTAACCGCTGGCTTTCCTTCCTCTTTCTCTTTCGATCCTTTGCTAAACTGTAATCAGGCAGGCTTGCTGCCCGGCAACAGGAGGTCGATATGTCTCACTCCGATCAACTGCAGGAACTCTTGCAACGCGTCGCCGCCCTCGAGGCGAGAGAGAAAGCGCTGACCGCCGCGTCCAACGCTTATCAGGCGATTATCACTACCATGTTAGGCAATATGGAGAAGACCGAACGTGATCGGATCATCGCGATGATCGATCAGGCCCATGAAATCGCCTACGCCCGCGCCATTCAACGCAGCAACGAACCGCAAAAGCAGAAAATCAAGCAGGCCGACGATGTGGCCCAGCGCATGTTCATGTTTGCGCAAGGCAAGGCCGCTCAGCCGCGCTGAAGCCGAACTATAACAGTTGCCGTCATTAAGTTGGCTAACTGATCTACCCGGCAAAACTGTACTTGTGTTACTTTTAGCAGCGAGATTTGATGGCAATGCTGTTTCCAGCATAAGGTTGTAACGATGGACGCGATTAAAAGCATCTTGGTTAAAGAGATTGAACAGATCAATCGGCGCGAAGGGCGTGACGGCAAGCCGCGCTTCAACAGCGAATTCGCCCGTACTCACCGCTATTTGTGCCTTGCCATGTTCGCCGGCTACTTTGCGGTGATCGCCGTGATGTATCAGGTGCCGTACATGGGGGTGTATGCCTTCCTGGGCTTCACCGCCTTCGTGCTGTTCATGTTCGCCATGCTGCTGATCGAGATCCGGCCGGTGTACCGTTTCGAGGACATCGTGGTACTGGATCTGCGGGTTTGCTACAATGGCGAATGGTACTTCACC
>NZ_JBANAZ010000197.1:0-1206 GCF_059803455.1 Bradyrhizobium sp. UFLA05-108
CGGTTGGGTGGCGCGCTGCTGGCGATGATGCTGGATCTGCACGGCAAGCCGTTTACCGCATTCGGTTCGCTGGTGGGGATCACCGCGCTGTTGAATTTCGTGGTGACCGCCAACGGCGTGCCGGCGCTGTTTACCCCGCTGGCGCAGGCGCTGTCCGCGGGCAGCGGCCTGCCGCTGCTGACGGTGTTGATGACCCAGGTGATCGGTTATGCCACACCGCTGTTGCCGTATCAGGCCTCGCCGATCGTGGTGGCGATGGGGATGGGCAAAGTGCCGGCACGCGAAGGGCTAAAGCTGTGCCTGCTGTTGGCCGCGCTTAGCTTCGCACTGCTGGTGCCGTTGGATTATCTGTGGTTCCGGCTGCTGGGGTGGATCCCGTAAACAGCCCCGCACCGCCGGCAAAACAATCTTCGTCCAGCGTCAGGGTGGCGATTTTATGCACCGGCCCGCGCATGCTGACCTGAAAATCGCCGCTGAAGGCGATCTGCAGTTCGCCGCCCGGCATCCGCACGCTAACCCGATCGCCGACTCGTCCCAACTTGCGCATCACGCTGGCGGCGGCGCAGCTGCTGCTGCCGGAGGCGAGGGTAAAGCCGGCGCCGCGCTCCCAGATGCCGATGCGCAGCGTCTGGCGATCGACCACTTCCACCAGTTGTACATTGGTGCGTTTCGGGAACAGCGGATGGCGCTCAATCTGCGGTCCCAGCCGATGCACCTGCGCCAGATCCAGTTTTTCCACCGGCACCACGCAGTGCGGGTTGCCCATCGACACCAGCGAAACGCTTAACGTCTCCTCCTTCAGGGGCAGCGGATAGTTCAGCGCCTCCGGCAGATCGATCAAGGCCGGCAGCGCCGCCGGGCTGAAATTGGCGCGCCCCATCTCCACGGTTATCTGATGCGCGTCTTCCGCCACCTGGCAACGCACGTCGCCGCCGGCGGTGTGCACCAGAAACGGCTGATGCCCTACGCGCTCGTTGTCAAACAGATAGCGCGCGTAGATACGCAGGCCGTTGCCGCTTTTCTCCGCTTCGGAGCCGTCCGGGTTGATGATGCGCAGGGTGGGATTGACGGCGTCACCGCTGTCGATCAGCAGGCCGTCGGAACCAATGCCGTAATGCGGGTGGCACAACAGGCGGATCTGTTCCTGGCTCAGACGATCGGCGACCGAACGGTGGCAGACCAGGTAGTCGTTGCCCAGGCCGTGAT
>NZ_JBANAZ010000198.1:0-1226 GCF_059803455.1 Bradyrhizobium sp. UFLA05-108
GGTGGACTCAACCGGTCGGTGCAACACTCTAATCTTTTAGCAGAGATGGAGTGTGGACATGAAGCAGCGACGTCGCATCTATTATTCCGCGGTTCAGCGGTCTGAGATCTGGGATCGCTGGCAGGCTGGCGAGTCGATGAGGTCCATCGGACGTCGGTTTGACCGGGCATCCTCGTCCGTGTTTTCCGTGATTTCGCCAACGGGGGGCATTCGTCCACCTGTTCGGCACCGTGCCAAGCAGGCGCTGACGCTCTCTGAACGAGAGGAGATTTCTAGGTGGCTCAGCATGCGCCGCTCGTTGCGGTCGATCGCGCGCCACTTGGGACGATCGGCATCGACCGTCAGCCGCGAAGTCAGCCGCAACGGAGGAGCGGACCGCTACCGGGCCGCGGGGGCAGATCAGGCCGCCTGGGATCGGGCGCGGCGTCCCAAGCTTTGCAAGCTGGCTTGCCACCCGTTCTTGAGGCGAACAGTATCGATCGGGCTGCGGCGACAATGGTCGCCGGAACAAATCGCAGGCTGGCTCAAGCGCACATATCCGGGGGAGCCACAACATCAGGTGTCACACGAGACGATCTACCGCAGCCTGTTCATTCAGACGCGCGGCGTGCTGAAAAAAGAGCTGCTTGAGCACCTGAGAGCGAAACGCACGATCCGCCGCTCCAGGCACGCCAGCCTGAAACGAAACGGACTCGGCCAGATCAAGGATACCGTATCCATCAGAGATCGGCCGGCGTCTGTTGAAGATCGTGCGGTCCCAGGCCACTGGGAGGGCGACCTGATCGGCGGATCGAGGAACAGCTATATCGTAACACTTGTCGAGCGCCATTCGCGCTACGTGATGCTGGTCAAGGTCGCGAACAAGGATACCGAAAGCGTCGTCTCGGCGCTTATCAAGCAATCGCAACGACTGCCCAGCGAACTTTATCGGTCCTTGACCTGGGACAGAGGCAAGGAGCTCGCAGATCATCAGCGTCTGACATTGGCTACCAAGGTCGATGTCTACTTCTGTGACCCTCGCTGTCCCTGGCAGCGCGGGTCAAACGAAAACACCAACAGATTGCTGCGCCAGTATCTTCCGCGTGGCATCGATCTGTCCCTGTATAGCCAGGCCAAGCTCAGCGCGATTGCCAGGCAGCTTAATGAAAGGCCACGAAAGACCTTGCTCTTTCAAACCCCAGCTGAGAAGTTCGCAGAATGTGTTGCGGCGATGAGTTGAACCCGCC
>NZ_JBANAZ010000199.1:0-1223 GCF_059803455.1 Bradyrhizobium sp. UFLA05-108
GATCAGTAGCGAGGTACCACCAAAGTAGAATGGTACTTTCATTGCATCACGCATGAACTCCGGGATCAGGCAGATGAAAGTAATGTACATCGCGCCCACCAGGGTTAAACGCGTCATTACTTTATCGATATACTTCGCCGTTTGCTCTCCCGGACGAATTCCTGGTACGAAGGCACCGGACTTCTTCAGGTTATCTGCTGTCTCACGCGGGTTGAAAACCAACGCCGTGTAGAAGAAACAGAAGAAGATGATTGCAGACGCATAGAGTAACACATAAAGCGGTTGCCCTGGCTGCAAATACAGCGAAATCGTAGTCAGCCAGTTCCAACCGGTACCGCCCCCAAACCATGATGCAATCGTGGCCGGGAACAGAATAATGCTGGAAGCGAAAATCGCCGGGATAACACCCGCCATGTTCACTTTCAACGGTAAATGTGTACTCTGTGCTGCATAAACACGACGACCTTGTTGACGCTTCGCATAGTTAACGACGATACGACGTTGACCACGCTCGATGAAAACAACGAAGAAGGTTACTGCAAACACCAATACTGCAACCAACAGCAGCAGGAGGAAGTGCAGGTCGCCTTGCCGCGCTTGCTCGATAGTATGGGCCACTGCCGGCGGGAGCCCCGCTACAATACCCGCGAAGATAATGATCGAGATACCGTTGCCGATACCGCGCTCAGTAATCTGCTCACCCAGCCACATCAGGAACATTGTCCCGGTTACCAGGCTCACAACCGCAGTAAAGTAGAATGCAAAGCCTGGATTTAACACCAGGCCCTGCATACCAGGCATATTCGGCAGACCGGTAGCAATACCAATCGACTGGAATATGGCCAATACCAGCGTACCGTAACGGGTGTACTGGCTAATCTTGCGACGGCCAGCCTCCCCTTCTTTCTTGATTTCCGCCAACGCTGGATGAACCACCGTCAGCAGCTGGATAATGATCGATGCCGAGATATACGGCATGATCCCCAAAGCAAAGATAGAAGCACGGCTGAGGGCACCACCAGAGAACATGTTAAACATTTCAATGATAGTGCCTCTCTGCTGCTCAAGCAATTTGGCAAGCACAGTGGCATCGATACCAGGAATCGGAATGAAAGAGCCGATGCGGAAGACAATCAGCGCGCCGATGACAAACAAAAGTCTGCGCTTCAGCTCGCCGAGCCCGCCTTTAGCACTTTGAAAATCTAATCCTGGTTGCTTAGCCA
>NZ_JBANAZ010000019.1:0-130795 GCF_059803455.1 Bradyrhizobium sp. UFLA05-108
TGAGCCCAGCAGAAAGCGAGCGTGATCGCCGCGTCAGGCGCGGTGTCGGCAACGGTTTTGTAGACGGTGTAGCCGTCGCATTGCACGACGCCACGATAACCGTCGAGCAGCTTGAGCGCGTGGACGGCGCCGCGACCAGGCGCATAAGTGTAGGCCACTGCGGGCGGGTCGACCCCGCCCCACGGCCGATCGTCGCGCGCGATCGCCCAGAAGAAGCCCTTCTTGGTGCGGCCGCGGCCGGGGTCGAGCACCGGCGCTGTGGTCTCGTCGACCGCGATCTTGCCCGCGGTCAGAATGCTCTCGCGCAGCCTGAGCCAGAGCGGACGAAGCTCCGCGGCTGCATAGCCGACCCAGAACGCCAGAACCGAGCGCTTGATGTCGATACCCTGCGCCAGCAGCATCTGGGCCTGCCGATACAGCGGCAGGTGCCAGGCATATTTGGCGACCAGCACATGGGCGACCATCGCCTCGGTCGGCAAGCCGCCCTTGATCAGCCGCTCTGGTGCCGGCGCCTGAACCACGCCATCCGTGCAGGCCCGGCAGGCATATTTGGGGCGATGAGTGACGATCACGCGGAACTGCGCCGGGACGACGTCGAGCCGCCGTGAGGTCTCCTCACCGATTACATGCAGAGGCGCGCGGCAGCACGGACAGCAGGTCACCTCCGGGACAATCGTGACGTCGATATGCGGCAGATGGGCCGGAAGCGAACCACGGCTGGCGCGACGCTTGTCGGCACGCTGGTGTGCGCCTGCCGTGTCCTTCCTGTCCTGGGCCGCCTCGTCGCTAGCAATGGCCTGCTCGATGTCCTCGATCGCCAGCTGCAATTGCTCAGGATCGAGCTTCTCCGAGCGCCGACCGAACTGCGCGCGTTGCAGCTGGCACAAGAGATGCTGAAGGCGATCCATTTGCGACATCGCATGGTCGCGCTCCGCGATCGCAGCGTCGCACTTTGCGATCGCCGCGTCGCGCTCCGCGCGTGCCGCGGCAACCAGCGCCTGCAGCACCTCGATGTCGGTCGGAAGCTGATCCGTGGTCTCGCTCACTCCCGGTACTCAAGCTGATTCGCGGACCGTTGTGGAATATTGTGGCCGACGTGATTCAATTGGCCACAGGGTTCACGACGTTGCAATCGGCGAAGCACTGTCGCGGGCATGCAGGCGCGACCAGTCAAGGCCGTCCATTAGCGCGGCGAGCTGTGATGCGGACAAACGCATCACGCCATCGCTGATCGGCGGCCAGCGGAACGCGCTATGCTCCAGTCGCTTCCACAGCTGTACGAGCCCGGACCCGTCCCAGGCCAAAATCTTCAAACGGTCCGCCCGCTTTGAACGAAAGACGAAAATTGTCCCTGCGAACGGATCGTGGTGGAGTTGTGCGCGCACCAAAGCAGCGAGACCGTCGGCACCTCTACGGAAGTCGACCGGCCTCGTCGCGACCATGATCTTCAGGCCCGCTGAAGCCGAAATCATGTGGTCGCCCTCACCGCCCGCAGCACATCGCGCAGCCAGACTGGGTCGACCCCGACCGCTGCACGCACCACCGCACCGCCAATCTCGATACTGATCGTCATCGAGTTCCGTATTGCCGCTTCCGCGCCCGTAGCAGTGGGGTGCAGCTCCGACACCACCGGTACGAAGAATGGGGCATCCTCCGCCGGTAAGCTCAGCAGACCGGCACGCGCCGCCTTGCGCCACGCGAACAGGTGTTGCGGCGAGATGTCGTGCCGGCGCGCCACCTCGGACGCAACAGCGCCCGACGCATACGACTCCGCCACGATCCGCCCCTTGACCGCGTCGCTCCACCGCCGCCGATGCCCCACCCCGACCTGGATATCCACCCGGCCCCGCGGCTCAGGAGCGTCAACCATATCGTCAACCATATATGCGAACCTAACTGTATATGATGGCTTGCATGTTGCCGCGGGAGAAACGCCGCTTACGATGGACCTCATAGGAGGTCATGAGAAGCACCTGTTCGACTACCATCGTCGTGCTCTACGGGAGTAAGGACGAGGACGTCAGGAAATTGGCTTGGAATGCCTCTGTGATGCAGAAGATGGTCCGCATCTACGCTAGTTTCCGCAGCCACCGACTACCGTGCAGCGATGAACTCTGAACGGAGCCGACCAGATGAAATCGGTCTGCAGGAAGTCAATGCTTCCGCTTTGGCCGGGCGCGGCACCAAAAAGACCCTCGTTTGGGATACCGATTTCGGGGTCTCCTGGGCTCAACGTCGTTGGAGTGTCCGCGGGTTTCCCTCCGACGATGGCCGTCTTCCCAACTGAAGCACGCGCATGACACGTCATGCAGGAGCTTTGCTGAAATCCGTTCTCGATGACAGGGTTCGACAAAATATTGGCTTCGCCGATTGGGCTGATGAAGTTCGTCTGGGTGCCTCTGAGCCGATAGTTCTGCCAGAACGTGCCCTGCGCTTCTGTCCGCATACCACCGGTGCTGGTTGTTGTAGTGTCCCTAAGCTTCGTAAGCGCCGGTTCCTGCTCAACAAACCTATTGGGGCCAAAAACGCTCAAGAGCCATTGATTGTTACAAGCGCCCGCTTGTGTCTCACAATCCACGTGCCCGAAATCCGCCCAAAACCAGTTCGTCAGATCTTTGGTGATGATGTGCAAAGACACCAGCCCATAGGCGTGGATCCTCCCATCAGGCCCAACCGCATTTCGCCAAAGATACCTACTCTTCTGGTCCTCCGGTATAGGATTCCACTGCGCCTTTATCTCCTTAGAGCCTTGAGGAAACTGAATGGACAATCGGTCGTTCTTTGCGACAGCCTCGTTGTAAATCTTCTCCAAGCCATCTAGGTTATAGAGGCCTTTCGTGACGATGAATTCAAACATTTCCTTGTTGGAACGAACTTCCTGATTGTCAGGAGATTTTATGTCGAACTTCGGGATGAACCGCGTTGTCTTGGCAAGTACGTTCTCACGCTCAAGGTTAGCATCAAGTGTCAACGTACGCGCCGATCGGGGCAGATTGTCCCAAGCATCAGGCTTTGAGCCGTCCGCTTTATAGACTTCGCTGTGAGACACCGCATCGTTACGCTTCGATCCGGACTCCAAAGCCCACGTTTCCCAGACAACGGCGGCGGCATCTTCGCCAAGTTTTTTTGTATCGTCGGCAACGCCGGCTATTCCGGGTTTCGCCGGATGGTTCATGAAGAGGAAAAGTCGCCAAGCAAACTCATCTGGTTGGAATTGCGCCATTTGGGCACCAACGGCATCGCCTCCAGGTTCGACTATTTTCTGCGCAAAAGCCGATCCCGAGAGCAACGCCGTTACGCATGCCGCAACACCGACATATCTTTTCATCATGGCAACGCTCCCTCCTCAATCCAGTCGCTCAATGTCTTCAGATCCTCTTCGCCCCAATATGGCCCATTGAGCGGCATGCGTGGCGTCTCTGTTCCGGACAGTCTTCCGAGTACATGACGCGCGTTTGCGCGATCCGCATAGAGAGCATCTCCAGCTGAATCCGACATATAACTATAGTCGGCAATCGGAATCCCCTGCCGGTTCATGCAAGCGATGTCTTGAGCGCGAAACTTCGGTTTGATGTCGTTGGCAAACGAAACCAAGGGAAGCCTCCCCTCAGGTTGCAGCTACATTTGCTGATCAATCCAAGACCGCATGGCACCGACGTTGGTGTACACCCCGTATTTGTATTTGCGTGCACAGCCGTCGCCAAAGCTCACGATGCCGACTAGGAGATTGATTGTACCGGTGGTGGCGACTGCCGGACCACCGCTATCGCCCTGACAGGAGTCGAGACCCCCGTCTCTAAGCCCGGCACAGATCATGTTGTCAGTCACTGCGCCATTGTAACTTGCGGGCTCGTTGCAGGTTTGGTTCGACACAACTGGAATATTCGCACTTATGAGGTATGCAGTACCGGGGCTGCCCTCCCTAATAGCGCCCCACCCGGTAACTAGGAGGTTGGTTCCTGTGGGCAAGGCACTCCCCGCGCCGGGCAACCCCACTGCGGCGAGCTTCGATGCGTGGGTTGCAAGCTTTAGAAGCGCGATATCGTAGTCTTGGGATTTCGGATCGTACTTTTCGTGCACGCGAATTTCTGAAACCGCGATCCTTTCTCCACCCGTGTTGTAGAAGGTGGTGTTGGCCACTACGTCGACATTGGCCGCAACGCGGCTGATAGAATCATTGACCACGCAATGCGCTGCGGTGATGACCCATGTGTCATTGACGATGCTACCACCACAGAACTGCGCCCGAAACGGATCCTTATATTTCCCGAATATCAGGGCCACTTGCCAAGGCGAGTCCTTTATGTCGGCGGGAGTGCCGCCGACTATCCGAGGATCCAAAAAGAGAGTGATATTCGTTGCGCTCTTCAGCGCATCCTGCATCGGCACCCCCTTGAGGATGTCCTTCAGCTTGTCGAATTCTTGGACTGACGCGCCGCCAGACTTGCGAAACTCTTGAAGAGGCTGCTGGCCGAACGCGACTTGGTTCACGCAGCATAGGAACACGACGGTCAATGCGCGCAACATAGCTGCCCCCACAAAATGAAGGACCGGAATTCAATAAGGACTGATTTCGGCTAAAAGAGTTGAATGCGATATTACATTTTGAGTTGAGCTGGAGTCAATCCACTCGCTACGATTTTTCGCGTGTTGGTTGATTCCATAGGCCCTTCTCTGGCGTACAGGTGCCACGATCGATACCTTGGGAACTGACCCAGCTCGGAACGGATATCCCATGCGGCGGGCAGCGGTCTCCTACCAATCCATGGTTTCGCCCAAAGAGATTTCGCCAGACGCGACAAAACTTTGCGCTCTAAAATCGAACACGCTGATCGGGAATAGGCACTGTTCACCAGAAACGATGCCAGCTCGAAGAAACTCATATCGGCGTCAGACGAATATCTGTACTTACAGAGGCGATTTGTGACGACACAGACTAAAATACCGCGTCGATCGCCAACTCCGACGGGTTGCCGAGAGCGTTTGGGAATGAACTCTGCATTCGCCGGCGAATGAGGTTTGGTGCGGTCAACATTCTGTTAAGAGGTCATACAGCATCGGCGGTTCACGAAGGAGCGATGTCCGTTAACGCTACCGAATCAGCACGATGCCTAGCTGGAAGGTGTCGGTGCAAGCGTGCGCTCGCAGGAGAACTGCCGGCGGGCGCACTACACGTTAAGTCGCTATCTGCACTCCGGCAGACTGAGCAGATTGTCCGTAGGGAAGTGATCAGTCTCGGTCTTCAAGTAGTCGCTGCCGTCATGTTCGCGACTTTGACCCAAACCGACTTCCGTGTTCGCTGACAAAGTAGGATCGAGAATCCCGCTTCACGTTCGCGATTGCGGTTTCTTCAGAGTCTCGCCAACCACTCCGCCAACGGCTTGAATTCCCCGACGCTATGCTGGTGGTTATGCAGTTTTGTAATGCACGTAATTTGGCGCGCACCATGAGCATTCCCATCGTTGCGGCCACTATTGACTGCTGACGAATCTGGACTCATTGGCCGTCGTTGGTTATCGTCAATGCTCGCTAACGGCCCCTAAGCTGTCTTGCGGGGACGGAAGGCCACCTCCGCCAGGGTGGCCTTTTCCGACACAGGGTTGAAAGGTCGGATGATTCGCTGTGCAGAGTCGAATCCGGGAACCGCTCGCCGGTGGATACCTGAGCTGGCTCCTGTCCTAAACGACGGCCGTCGGTCGAGACACGTCCGCGACATCGCCGGTTTGGACCGCGCACGCTTAGTAACTCGATGGCTCTCCTTCGAGGGGTCCTAAATCGGCGATCCGGGGGTTCATCGAAACGCCCTCCACTCGGCCCTCAAGTGGGCATTAAATTTGCTGAACAACTTTACGCTGGGCGTCTAGGTCCTGTTCGGTATACCGCTGAGTGGCTCGCAGCTTTGTGTGGTCAGCCAACACTTGCACATCCCTGAGTGAACCTCCAATAGTCGATATCTTCTGAGCGGCTCTTGTGATGAAAGTCCTGCGCCCCGCTATGACTTCAGCACCCGACGAATCCCAAATGCCGGTACCATCTCTGAGACTGTTCACGATGGGCTCGAGGCGAAGTGGACAACCCGCGTTCCGTGCTGATGACGTGAGGTCCCGCGAAGTGCATCACTTTCTTTCTGTGCTCGATCAGTGCTGACCTAACCTCGGCGTTGAGCGGGATCATCCGGCCAGACTTGCCCTTGCTAGCCGAGTCCTTGAGACAGAGCGCTTGTCCTATCTCGCCGGTAGGAGTCATTGATCATCCACCAAGTGAAGCGCGCGATTTCTTCGCCCTTAGGCCGGCTTTGACCGACAGTGGAAAGATCAGCCGGTTTCGTTCAGGGTACTTGTCTTGGAGTAAAACGCGAGCATCGCCTCGGTCTGGCCCTCGCTCAATGTCTTGGCTTGCTTTCCGAGCCCTATGTTGGCCTCCTAACCCGTTATTTAAGGGCGACAGAACGCTGGATTGTGACAAGTTCGTAGCAGCAGTACATGCCTGCCCCCGAAATACGCGTTGGCCTGTCATGGCTTTGAGAAAACTGATGATAGAAGAATCATTCTATCATCAGTCGGGAGAGGGTCCTTTAATCCATGAGAAGCTTTTCGAACACCGCGCGAACCCGGTTTACGTCACGAGGATAATGCTCAAAAAACGAAACAATGATTCTAGCAGCTCCTGAATGCGCACTATGGGGATGCTGTATGCGGGCGAGTCGGTTATTCGCTTGCTGGCAGATCAGTTTCTGGACGCGAGCCCTTTTCGGTCGCTGAAATCTTCCGTTCGATTCGCACCCGAAATCCTCAACGTGCCTTTCGAGCGTTCGTCCGCGGCGACGTTGGGAGGAGTCGAGCTATGGCGCATGGCCTCTAAGCAGTTTCTGACAACTGCGGCGCATTACTGGGAAGCTGGCAACCTCGTATCTGGTCCTATCTCGATAACTGCAGAGGGTGGTGTGCCTAACCCCGAGCGAGCAAAACGGGCGACATGGTCCTGATTTGCTTTATCGCAGACGGGAAACTTCTTTGACTTTACCGCCTGCTCCGAACACAAACAGTAGAGGCGCGCCGTCATGGTGCTAACAGGCGCAAACTTTTGGCGTAGCAAGAGCCCATCGGCGACGCATTCGTTCGGATTGTCCGTCGTGATCTGACTGGTTGACTGTAACGTCCATAGTTGAGTCTGCTCGAAGGCATCCTTTGCCTTGGTAGTTCCATTCAAGTGAACTGTTTTCGCGGGGGCAACGAAGTAAAGAACAAGCAAAGTCGTCGTGAAGGCGCTGGTTACGTCGGCCATAGCTCGAATTCCTCGGATGTTTGAATCATTGGCTGTTGAGCTTGCTGTTCTGAATCGCTTGTAGGATTTGTTGCAAGCTTGCATTTGTCTGCTGAGTGCTGAACGTCAACGACGGTGCCGGAGACCCTTGGCTCGCGACGAAAGCCTTGCCATTCGAGGGGAGCGTGACCGCGGATATCCGTACCGTTGGTGTCTTCGCAACGAGATTCACGTTGAGAATTTCGTCCAGCTGATAGAAGCCACCCATGGTGACTAAGTCGGTTGCGGTCGGAAAATTGTAGGTATAGCTCGCGCTACCGTTGAACTTCATAACGACTTCCGACGAAAAACTTGGCTTATCAAGCTTTGAGTGGCTAAGAACTGCAGCATCTACAGAACGAACGAGCCAACCTTCAATTCCGATTGTTTTCGTCAGCGAATGCAACGAGAATGGCTCATGCTCGCAACCGAGATCGTCACGTACCAGATCCGACGAGTCGAGATCGAAATCCAGACTCCCCGTTCGTTCGCCGCGCATTTCTAGCGTTGCACCATTTCCGCCACCAACCACCCAGCTGACGAAACGCGATGCCGTCGCGCTGGCCGGCTGTCGTCGCGTTAGTCCAACGCCGGGCTGGATGTCCGCGTCAACTTTTGGATTCAGTGTGATTTTTACTGTCCAACCATCAGGGTCGAAAACCTTCTTTGGTGGATGGCCTAGAGCGATGGTTCGAAGCGCAGACTGAACTTCACACGCTGAGTGGAGCACTATTTCTCGTTGTGGCATTGCCCAATCTACTGGGAGATCCGGCATGATTGCACACCCACTCCCAAAGGCCCCTAGAGCAACAATTGCAAGAACTTGCTTCTTGAAAACATGCATGACACGGCTCGCCCCCAATCGTCCCTAGCTTTATGATTGCACGCTTAAGGAGAGCCGTCTGTTGTACCTAAGCAACACTCAGCCGTTAGTTGCACCGGACTATGGCGATGACGGAGCGTTTCCGTCGCACAGATTCAAACGGTTAGCGCCCGCCACCATTGTCCACCCGACAAGATTGGAGCATGGTTGGTTTGTCGTCGAGCCGGCTCATAAGCTGGCTCAGAGGCCGGAGCGAAGCGACTGTGAGCAGGTTATCGGAGACGCCGTTCGGCCAAGACTGGCTGGCGAACTTCAGTGCGGAAGCGGACCGCGAAATCGCGGCGGCCCTTATCGATCAAATTCTTCTCGTGAGCCGAAATGCATTCGTCCGTGGAATCCGGTCGTTGATCGAGACCATTCTGCGTGACCGCCAGGACCCGGACAGGTCTATCGCCTTGTTTTCGGAGAGAGCGGTGGCCAAGACTAACGGGAAGGCATTGCCTTTTTTCCCGAACACGGTGAGAGGAAGGGCAGTCGGACCAGGCGTTGCTCCGTAGTCGTAGATCCCGCGGACCAGGAAGTGAGAAGTGAAGGTCTCGTCGGAAACGTCATTACGGATTTGACGCGACACTACGACGGAGAGGTGCTTTCCCACCCGGGGTGGACCGCATGCGACGCCGCAGGGTCCGTAGTATCGTGATCGTTGCGGCCTTCATAGGATCGGGAAAGCGAGTATGGAAATGCTCGAGGCGTTCCGTGCAGTCGCCACCCTTCGTAGCTGGCGATCCTATCACCTTGTCACGTTTAACGTCGTAGCATACTGCGCCACCGAGGCAGGGCCCCATCAGGTGCGATGCAGCCGCCTCAAGCCGCAGGTGTCGACGATCGCCGGTAACCTATGGAATGCGTTTTCGGGAGTGCAGCTGCAGAGCGTTCTAGCACTTTGCCGCCGTTACCCTCCCGGTCACCGGCATCCGTTAGGATTCATGCGCGGCTGCACATTGCGCCAACGATCATCAATGCGAAGTGCAGCAATAGCGGCGAACCGCACCGGAAGCTATGCCGATTCCCGACGGGGGAGTCGGATCACATTAGAACCGCTCGCAAGATATCGAGCCCAAGCATCCATGAGCTGTCGCCGCTTTCTCAGCGCGTTACCACGCCGGTAGGCGTGCTCCGTTTCATCAACCTACCTTGTGCGCCAATGCCATTTCCGCAATTTCGCGTTCAAAACGTGTTTCATCACCCGCCCAGTCCCTGAAGCTGGACCGACATCCATGCGTAGTCATCGCCGGATAAACTGCCTTCAGCGCGTGGAGCACGGCATTCATGCCGAGCGGTTTGGTGTGGTCCTTTGACCACTGGCCGGCGAAGACGTAGACATCGCTTGCCGCGTCTTTTGGGATGACGCCTTTCAAGATCTCAATTGCGCGCTCGCAGAGTGGCACCTCGAAATCTCTGCCTTCGGGATGATCTTCTGTCTTCATTCGCTCCGACGGAATGGTCCAAAGCCGCTCCGCGAAGTCCAGCTCGCGCACGCGCATCAGGCGGGCCTCGCCGGTCCGCACCGCCGTCAGGATGATGTATTCGGCGGCGAGGTTGACCATTGTATCGGCCGCTTCGTGCTTGGCATGCAGCGCCTGGACGACGCCGGGGACATCTTTGTAGGGAGCGGCCTTGTGGTGGCGCTTTGACCGCTTCGACTTCGGTAAGAGCGGCTACAAGGTCTTCCACATCGCGGGATTCTTCCCGGACCGAAGTCCCCTCGCCTCTGCGGCATCAAGTACGCGCTCAATCCGGCTTCGCGTTTCCCGGGCCGTGCGATTGATCGTCATCCAGATGGGCGACAAGATCCCAAGCACATCATTCACCGTGATGCTGGCGGGCTCGGTGCCACGGATGGGCTTGCATCGCAGCTTCAAGTCGCGCGTCCAGTCGGCGAGTGTGTTCTTGCCTTTGAAACCAGCCTTGATAGATGCCAGGAAGTCGTCCGCGAATTTTCCGAACTCCATGGCCGCCAGCATTTCGGAGTGCCGCTCCGCTACTAGGTCCTTGCCTTCGGCCAGCCTCTTGCGTGCATCCGCAGCCTTGAGCCGGGCGTCGGCGAGCGAAATGCCGTCCTTGCCTTTGCCCTTAGCGGGACCCAGCCCCCTCTCTCGGCGCTTACTCGTACCGCGCACACGGTACAGGAAAATCCATTGGCGCCGCGCGTGCGCGCCCGTCTCGATCGCGAGGTAAAGCCCGCCCCCGTCACCGTGCCGCCCGGGCTCAACGATGGTCTCCGCTTTCCGAGCGGAGAGCTTGTGCAACTGCCTTTTGGCCATGTCCGCCCCACCATTGAACACGGATTGCTGCGGATTGCTGCGAACGTCCGTGAACGGCGGCGGATTTGGCGCAATTATAGCAGGCCTTCCAAAGAGTTAGAAGCCACGCGCGGAATTCAGCCACGGACGCTGGTGTCACCGGCCACCGTCAGCCGTATCCTTCGCCGCTTGGGTTAAGCCGGATACGCGATCTGGAGCCTGCCGAGCCGGTGCGCCAGTACGAGCGCGAGCAGCCCTGCGAGCTCATCCATATCGATATCAAAAAGCTCGGCAGATTCGTCAGGCCCGTCCATCGCATCACACACGATCGCCAGAAGCGCGAAAGCCGCAGCGCCAGCCACGAGTCCCTCCACGTGTCGATCGACGATGCATCGCGCCTGGCCTTCTCTCAGATCCGGCCCGATCAGAAAAAGGAGAGCGCCATCGCCTTCCTTAAAGAGGCTGTCACTTGCTACCGCAGCTTGACGTCTCGAATTGCAGCATCTGCACGAAATCGGACGCCATCGTGTAGTAAGCCTGATTGCCGCCGCGCCGGATGCGTGCGCCGGTGTCTGCAAAAACCTTTCGCCATGGCCCGATGCGCTGGATGGAATCGAGGCACGGCGCGGCAGGCGTCGAGAAATGCGGCGGCAGGCCATCATCTACTCGGCGTTGAACACGGTGTAGCTTTTGAGGAACGGAATATCCCGCTCGCACTCTTCGCCCGTCTCGGCATTGGTCTCGCTGCGGGTGATCTTATGCGTAAATCACGAGACTGCCGCGCGCGCCCTTCCGCACCGCACCGCCAAGCTCAAGCGCTTGTCTGAACGTCATCCAGATCGGCGCGGCGTAGCCCTTCTCCGCCGCCGCGCCCCGCAGCATCAGCACGTTAATGCCCTGATAGGGAACGAAGTTGCCGCGCAACGACCGCGTGAGGCGTCCCGCTGCATGCTCCGCGTTCCAGGGCTTATCCCCTGCCCCGGCGCTGCCACGATCTGCGCTGTCACGCGCTCATAGACGTCTGTCTTCATGGGCCTTCTTCCTTGATTGTGAAAAAGGGTTGCACATGCACCCCTGCCAGCCAGAGCGGCGGGAATGCAGCCAGGGACTGAAAGCGGAAAAGTGGTGCGGCCTGGAGCCCGGCCTCTTACCGGGCGACTACCCGGTTTTCCGGTTTTCACGTTTGCGCTTGGTCCTTGACGGCAGGGGCGTCAAGCCCAGAATTTTTCCAGACAGAGCCGGCTGAAAGCCGTCCCAAGCCCCTGCGTGAGGGACAGTCACCGGATGGCCGAGACTTTTTCAAAGGCTCGGGGAGGCGAAGCCGAGTATGGCCCGGCCGGCGAAGCCCGGCACGCGAACGTCAAGTACAGCAGCAGGAAGCCGTCACCGAGAACCGCAAGTCAAACGCACCAGCATCTGGCGAGGGACGGAATGATCGCTGAGGTCGGGTTGGCGGCGATGGGAATTCTGGTTGTTGCGGCCGGCGCCGCTGCATTTGCGATGATGAGATCCGGGAAGGAAACCAGCGCTGTCACGCAGGCTCTCCCTTTCGGCATCGAAGCGATAGTCGGTTTCGTTTTGGTCCTGGGAGCGATAGGCGGTTCAGCATTCAAGCTCCCCGGCTTGCCGGGCGACCTGCAGAGCACATCGCAGTCGTCGGTCAATTCCGACGCCGTTCTGCCGACGCGCATGACCGCCGGTCCCGGACAATATCCGCCGAGCCAGTTCAAGGCTTACGGCATTGTGGCGTTCAAGACTGGTCCCACGGGAGCCGACAAGGACCGGTACGACATGATTTGCGATGCGTACGTGTCCAGCCTGCCTTACTACAAGGACGTGAAGGCTCCGCCGCAGAGGCAGATGGTCACGGTCTGGCCGCTCGAAAAATCCCAATGGGCTGACAAGATCAATGCGGAGGCGCGGCAGAAAGTGTGCGCCGACGCCGTAGCGCACTACGGCGTGGTGCTCGCGCAGGAGGCCATCAAGGATGCAAAGCAAAACGGGGCCGCCCTGGACGGCCAGGGTCCCTTCCTGCTGGCCTGGTCCCCGGGCTCCGTAAAAGGCCGGCCGGACGCGCTGGTCCTCGTCGCGGACCTGTCCGACGTCATCGTCAATGAGCAGGCCAAGCAGATTTTCGCGCAATGGGCGCTCGATATTCAGAACGATCCGAGCTTGTGGGACCCGACTTGGAATCTGGAGAAGCTCACGCTGCGTGCCCGGCTTTGGTCCGACAAATGGGGAACGAAATTGCTCAACATTTACAAGAGCAAGCCGTAAGCGATGCTGGATTTTTTCAAAGGGATCGGACTCGCCGGCGCGGCGGGCGCATTGCTCGGCTTCGTCGCAGTCACCGTCATGCGCCGGTGACCCCCGGCGGCGTTGCCATTCTCATGGCCATCCCCATTCTGATCTGCTCGGTTGTGGGCGGCATCTTCAAACTGGTGCGCGGCGGCAAAGGCAAGAAGGACGACAAGGACGATAAGAAGGATAAGGAGGATAAGGACGGCTCATCGAAGGATGATGACGAAGGCGGCGCATAGCGCGCGTCTTCGTTCCTGCATCGTCGCGCGATGAGTTCGCTCCTCCCTACAATCCCGTTCGGAAACGGCTTCTTCAACGATGGAGCTGCTCTCTTTATGAAGAACTTCTTCCGGATAACGGCTGCCACTTTGCTCGGCCTCCGCGCACGCGCAATCCGGCCCGCCCTACCCTGAACCGGTGCAAAGCGCGATCGCGGACGCGAAGAAGACTGCACCGGCGCGCTGTCTCTCAACACGGGGTTCGTCATGGTTCGTCACCGTTCGGGATGTCAATGGCGACGGCCGCCAGGACTACATTCTCGATTACCTGAACTACGAATGCGCCGGGAGTTCGCCTTATTGCGGATCGGCCGGGTGCGTTAAGGAGGTCTATATCTCGCTGCCCGGCGGAACGTATTGGAAGGCGCTCTGCGATAAGCCAGGGGACTGTAATTCCGGAGCGTGAACGGCAGGCCCGCGATGGTGCTCGACCTTCACGGTTCGTCCTGCGAAAAGGTCGGCTCCGCGCCCTGCCCAAAACTCTGTACTGGAACGGCTCGAGGTTCGGCGCCGCGCATTCAAACTAGGTTGTCCGTGGCTCGCCAGGCGGACCGAAGCGACCGCGGTCGCGATGCATCGTACGTTCGGCCTCGGACCGCATCGCACAAAAAGCGGAGATCGGCGATGGCGGTTGATCGCGCACTGCGCCGTCGAACCGTTGCGGGTCGCTCCGCGTTGAGTCTTCGATGTCCGCAGTGCTAATCTTTCGGAAGGGAGGAGCCATGACAGACCGATCCGTGCAGCCCTCTTGGGATCCCCTTCTTCTGGCGAGCCAGCTTCAGTCCATCGCGCGACAGAGCCAATCGCTCATGCAGCGCTTCGTCTCCAACCAGGCCAACTCGACCAAGCTCGGCATGGCCGATACGTCGACGCTCGGGTTCGACTTCGTCGACCTCATGACCAAGATGATGACCGACCCGACCCCGGTTGCGAAGGCTCAGATCGACCTGTTCAACGAAAGCATCGCCCTTTGGACGAAGGCGGCCGAGCGCATGTGGACGATGCCTCCTCCCGAACCCGAAAAGCCGAAGGACAAGCGGTTCAAGCATCCCGACTGGACCGAAAACGCGGTCTTCAGCTACGTCAAGGAAAGCTATCTCGTCGCTGCAAAGTCGATCCTCTCGGCGGTCAGGGACGTCAAGGGCATGGACGACGCGGCCGCACGCAAGGTCGATTTCTACACGCGCCAGTTCGTCGACGCGATCTCTCCTTCGAACTTCGTGGCGACGAACCCAGAGGTGCTCAAGGCCACGCTCGAAACCGGGGGACAGAACTTGCTGCGCGGATTGGAGAACCTGTTGTCCGATCTGGGACGCGGCGATGGCCACCTGTCGATCACGATGACCGACATGAACGCCTTTCGACTCGGCGAGAACATCGCGACGACGCCGGGAAAGATCGTGTTCCAGAATAATCTGATGCAATTGATCCAATACGCCGCGTCGACGCAGGACGTCCGCAAGCGCCCGCTTCTTATCGTTCCACCCTGGATCAACAAGTTTTACGTTCTCGATCTCCAGCCGAAGAATTCGCTGATCAAATGGGCGGTCGACCAGGGACATACGGTCTTCGTCATCTCTTGGGTGAACCCCGACGAAAAACTCGCCGAGAAGACCTTCGAGGACTACATGCTCGACGGGCCGATCGCGGCCCTCGATGCGATCCGCAGCGCCACCGGCGAGCGGCAAGTGAATGCGATCGGTTACTGTCTCGGAGGCACTCTGCTTGCCTCGACGACGGCCTATCTGGCGGCGAACGACGACGACCGCATCGCGAGCGCCACCTACTTCGTGACGCTGGTCGATTTCTCGGAGGTCGGCGACATGGCCGTCTTCATCGACGAGGAGCAGCTCGCGTCCCTCGAGCGGCGCATGCGCGAGCGCGGATATCTCGAAGCACACGACATGTCGGCCTCGTTCAACATGTTGCGGGCGAACGACTTGATTTGGTCCTTCGTCGTCAACAACTATCTGCTCGGCAAGGAGCAGCTACCGTTCGACCTGCTCTTCTGGAATTCGGACTCGACGCGCATGCCCGCCGCCATGCACTCGTTCTATCTGCGGAAGATGTATCTCGAAAATCTTCTCGCGAAGCCAGGCGGCATCACCTTGGCTGGAACGCCGATCGATCTGTCAAAGATCAAGGTCCCGTCCTTCATTCTGTCGACGCGCGAGGATCACATCGCCCCTTGGAAGTCGACATATGCGGCGACGCGTCTCTATTCCGGCCCTGTGAAGTTCGTGCTGTCGGCGTCCGGCCACATGGCGGGCGTGATCAGCGCACCCGGAAGCAAGTACGGTCACTGGACCAACAACAGCCTGCCACCCGATGCCGATCAATGGTTTTCGACCGCCACCAGCCATCAGGGGTCGTGGTGGCCGGTCTGGGATGAGTGGGTGACCCGGCTGAACGACGAGCGGGTTCCGGCGCGCGAACCCGGTGGAAGCTATCTCCCGGTCATCGAAGACGCCCCGGGCTCGTACGTACGCGTAAGGGCCGTCGCGCCGTAGCGTCTCTAAAGGACCTGCCGGACAATCAGCGGGTACGGCGGCTATCGTCCTCTCGGCCCGGCCGTCGGCCTCATCCTTGAAGGCGTCCAACAGTGCATGGAATCGCTGGTCCTTGAGGTCTAGAAAGCGCATTTGGACAGGAACGGTTTATGGACTGCGGACTCGGGCTTCATCCGGTAGCGTTGAAGTAGGTCGGCACGAACTCCCCGCAGCTTCAAGGTCTCCGCGTCCGAAAAGCGGACGTCACCCGTCTTGAAGGTCGGCGCCGGTGAGCGCGGCGCCGGCGGCTTGGATCCGGCGCGATGGCATCGAGCTCCTTCTGTATGAACTGACGTGCCGCTTCGGTGTCCTGTATCCTTCTGACGACGTCGGTTCTATTCGCCAGTCGCTGCGTTGGGCTCATGGACGCCGTTCGAAGATTTTGGGCGTCGATCTCGGTATTGCGCTGCCTGGCTGCCGTTGCTCGACAGCTCCCATCGGCAAGAAGTCGCCGCCCCTCATCCTCTCGGCCCTCCTCGGTTGATACTTCGAAGTCGATCCTCATCGATGCGACGAATGCGCACACCCTTGACCGCGTGCGGCAATAAGCACCTCGCAATGCCTCGCCATTCTTAGGTTGCGCAAGCTTGGTTCGATGAGAACGACCGGGATGGCGTCGCATTCGAATAAGAGCTGATTGGCGCACGCACCTGCTAACCAACGTTGAAGAAAAGCAAACACAGGCCCTCCACTCGGGAGTTTTGACACAGATAATCAAGCGGAAGTACAAGCCCGCCGGCGCATTTTAATTACACCAACCGCGCGCCCCACTTGGAGAAGCAGGGAGCCTAAAATGTGAAATACTATCATTACAGTCTTAAAAACAGTGGCACTCGCATGAGCCGCTAGACGGGTGCGGTCTAAGTGGACCACCCGCGACCTGTTCTTTGTTTGATATCCAGGTGCGCTATGCTAAACGAGAAAGCCGTCCGATGTTCGAACGGCCTGTCTTCGCATGGAGCGTCCTACCTAGCGGTGTTTGTCCCGTAAAGGTCGCGCTCGCGACGAATATCGTCCGGAGCAAGTGGCGAGCTCGCGGCGTCGAAATCCGTCCACCCACTCTTCTGCCAGGCAGTGCTGCGCTCGCTCAGATTCACAGACGAGTCGTCAAGAAGGGCCTCCAGTCGGGAGTGGTCGTTATCGGCTACTCTGGCTGAGACTAACGTCCCGCCGCGTCGAACTCCCTCGGCAAAGCGCGATGCATCTTCTTTCGATACACCGGCCTGCGTGAGCGCGCCCACGATCCCGCCGGTCGCCGCGCCAGCTGCGGCGCCAGCGGCTGTAGCTGCAAGCCATCCCGCAGCGACCACAGGTCCAAGACCCGGAATCGCCAACAATCCCAATCCAGCGAGCAACCCTGCCGCGCCTCCAAGCCCTGCGCCAATACCGGCACCTGTGCCGGCACCTTCAGCGCGGTCATCGACACCGTCACGATCGCGATCGACCTTGCCTCGGGGCCGGTACCAGTTCTCCGAGTTATTGGCGACAATGCTGATGTCGGAGTGCGGAACGCCGGCGGCCTCGAGACGAGTGACGGCGCGCTCGGCATCGGAGTAGTTGTCATAAAGGCGGGAAATTGTCGTCGTCATGTCGATGCTCCTGCTCATTTGGCGGGGTTTACGTTGCCCTGAAAGTCGATGCTCACGTCGGTTTTGGTTCCGGCTTTGTCGGCCTTGCCCCGCCAGACACCATCATTGTCTTTCTGAAGATCCGAGACGTTGGAATAGCCGGCCGCTTCGATCCTCGACTTGGCTTGGCCTTCGGTGAAGCTGTTGCGGCCCGCCACCGGCGCACTCGAATTGTTCTGGTCCGAGCTGTTGACGGCATTGTTGCCCGGCCCGCTCTGGGCTGGCTGAGACTGAGCGCTGACAGGAGCCGATCCGAGCAACGTGAGAGCGGCGAGGATTGGTAGTATGCGCGGCATTCTTGTCCTCCGGCGTTGATGTGTCGCTCGACAACAGCCGGGATTCGAATTGGTTGCTAAGGCAAAAGGTTGTCTTGAGACTCGGATCGTCTGAAATGTCCAAGTGCAGTCCCGGGATGAAGCAGTGCGTCGAGCTACGTTGTCGTATGGAGCGGTAATCGGCCGCATCTCTGAGACGAGCTGAAGGGACTGCCGCGCGGGATTCACGCGCGCGGCTTGAGCCGGCGGTCCGTGGGCTAGCGCACAGCGAGCGCGCCGCACCGACAGTCTAGTCCGCCCGATCTGTGCAGAGAGTTATCGAGTCGCAAATTACCTCTCAGGTTTCATTGGCGAGCGGGAGGCGCGAATAAGAACGGGCCCAGCACCACTACAAGTGCCGGAGCCGCTGGAGAGGCAGCTTGGCGGTTTTCGCCCAAGCGGCCCGAGCCTAGATCAGCTATTAAGTACGTTGTGTTCACTTTTGGACAGACCGACCTGTAAATGCAGAACGAACCAAGCTCGTGCTGAGGCTTGCTTATATCAGCGCTGACTGGAGATGCTTTTCACCTTCTGATCGGCCTTCTTGTTCTCGGCGTCGATCCGAAGTGACTCCTTCCTTTGACGCCATGAGCGTGTTTGGCTGCAGGGGCCGGCATCACCTACAATGTCGGACGCGCTGGAGTTTGGTTGGCGGTATTGCTCGACCAAGCTTGAGCTAGCCAGGTCGGTCGCCGATACATTATGTTCACTTTTGAACACCGCTTGACGTTTTCCCGATACGATTCACATTTGGGAGGCGGCCTACTTGCATATACCAAATGGCCCCAGTCCGACGGGGAGCGGCTGGGGCCTTGGGGTTGGCCTCTGGTCTGGCAACAGGGGGGACATTGACGACCAGAGCATGTCGAGAACACGCAGCTTTGCTGCTTGTTCCTGATTCCTAAAGCATCGCTAATGTTCTCCGTGTGCATGGCGAACTC
Organism: Bradyrhizobium sp. UFLA05-108; assembly: GCF_059803455.1. Lineage (NCBI taxonomy): Bacteria > Pseudomonadati > Pseudomonadota > Alphaproteobacteria > Hyphomicrobiales > Nitrobacteraceae > Bradyrhizobium > Bradyrhizobium sp. UFLA05-108. The sequence continues at coordinate 18,440 of NZ_JBANAZ010000019.1, forward strand.
TCCCGTCCCGTCGGGACCTACTGGCTTCATGAAGTCAGAGCGGACGGTTGCTGGATCTTGGTCATCCGGAAGGACAAGTCGTCTTTCCCCGAATGGCTCCGCTGGCGCGGATAAGCAGGTCGCGAGCGTCGCTTATCGCTCCTTCCTCATCGTTGCGGAGGCCGACGGGCCCTTCGGAAGCGCGAATGCGACGGGGAAGGTGTCGGTGGCCAGAGCATCGAGCGCGGATTTCTCCTCGGCGAGCCGCCTTTCGATGAACTGAGGTTCCAGCTCCGACAGCTTCGTCCGGAGCAGCCGTCGATAGCGGTGAATATTATTGCGGTGCGCGCGGATGCGGGGCAGATCTTCGTCGAGCATCTTCGTCACTCCTGGCGGTCGTCACGGTCCTTTTCGGGGTTGAGAAAACCGGGAAAGAGAATTCCCGGGGACGATCGGCTGTCAAGACGCCTGTGGGTGCATCTGCGAGTTCTTCGGAACAACGGCACAACGGCAATGAGAGCGGCACCGAGATCGTCGCGAAGTTTCTTGCGACCGACCTCTTGAAACGCCTTCCCGATTTTCTAAGTCATTTTTCGCCGCGAGAGCGGTGTGCCGGGCGCCAGATCGGGTCCGGCGCGGGCGCCGGGCCGGGTATCAGACCCTTCTGACTCCTGCCTTGCGCTCCTTGTATCCATCTTGCTCTTTGGAGGACTTGGTTATGAGGACTACGTTCGACTTCGCGCCCCTGTGGCGCTCCACCATCGGCTTCGATCATCTGGCCGACCTCGTCGACAGCACGATGCGCCAGGCGACCGAGGACCACTATCCCCCCTACAACATCGAACGGTCCGGCGAGGACCATTACAGGATCTCGCTCGCCGTCGCCGGCTTCGGAGCCGACGACATCGCCGTGACCGCCGAGCAGAACGCGCTCACCATCGAGGGCAGGAAGCCCGAGAAGGCGGCCGGCGAGTATCTCTACCAGGGGATCGCCGCACGTCCGTTCAAGCGCGTATTCAACCTGGCCGACTACGTTCAGGTGAAAGCGGCCTCCTTCCGCGATGGACTGCTGATCATCGATCTCGTCCGTGAGGTACCCGAAGCGATGAAACCGCGCCGGATCCAGATCGCAGGCGGTGCTTCTCCGTCGCAGATCGAGCAGAAGGCAGCCTGACGCCAGTCAAGGTCCGACGGCGGAGCGCGGCGCGCGCAAGCGCAGCCGCGCTCCTTGCCTCACGTATCAAGGAGAACATCATGGCAATTAGTGATCTCATCCCCCGTCGAGGAATCAGGAACTTGCGTCGACGCGCGGCAACTACGATCCGTTCATGGCGCTTCATCGCGAGATGAACCGCCTGTTCGACGATGTCTTCCGGGGTTCGGCGGTACGGGTCTGGCGCCGCTGATGGAAGGGCAATTCGGCTGGCCCACGATCGAGCTCAGCGAAACCGACAAGGCGCTGACCATCACGGCCGAATTGCCCGGCATGACGGAGAAGGACGTCCAGATCGAAATCGCGAACGGCGTCCTGGCGATCCGCGGCGAGAAGAAGGACGAGCGCAGCGGCGAAGGCAAGCACTTCACCGAGCGCTATTACGGCGCGTTCGAACGGCAGATCCCGCTGGAGAACGTCGAGGAGGACAAGGCCGAGGCCTCGTTCAAGAATGGCGTGCTGAGCATCATATTGCCTAAATCGGAGAGCCCGCGCGCGGATGTTAAGCGCATCGCCATCAACACTCAGTAACGAAGCTCCCGGGCGGCGAACCCCGCCCGGCCCATCTCACAAGACCGTCCCGAAGAAAGGAGCGTAAGGGAGGCAACTGATGACCAACGCCAACACGAATACCGGCAAACTCGATCCCCTCTTCTACCCGGCCGCGCACTATGCGTCTCCGGACCAGGTTCTCGCTGACGAAGAGCTTTCCGTGTCCGAAAAGCGGATGATTCTGTCGTCGTGGGCGTCTGACATGTTCGCCGTTGAATCCTGTCCTGCGCTACGCGAGATTCCCGGCATGTGCCACGCAATCCGGCTCGCCAACATCCTCGCCGCGCTACGCCGGCTGGATGGCGACGACGATCCGCCACAGCCTGGCGGCGTATCGATGCGGCTGCGGCGGCATTGGGCCACCGCGCAGCGGAGGAGAGGATAATGCTCACGCAGGCCATGACCACGGTGCTCCCAGGTCCCGTGAGCCGTCACCCTCGGCGCGAGGCGAGAGGCGGATGGCAGGCGCGGCCCGGATATTGCGACTCGTATGTGCGCCCAAGATCTCGCGATGACGATGCGCGTAGTCTAGCGCAATTCGCCTAGCGGTGAAGCGGCCTTCAAATTTCGCCCGGACTCGTCGCCGGTCGATCTCATCGACGTTTGGCACGGCTTCCGCCGCTTGGTCCCATTGTTGTGGGAGTCCGAGCCATCACGTCATCCCGACGAGGAACCACGTCGCGACGAAGCGGTCACGCGTCTCGTAAAAATGATCAAAGTCTGACATCGAACGCTGAGAACGACGATTCGAGCTCGCACCGATCATCGGCATCGCGTGTCCTGGTGCAAAGGAGAGCAACGGCTCGATTGCAAGGGCGCGCAAAACCTGCCGAGCAATCGGAAGAGCAGCAAGTTTCATCTTCCGGCGACTCTGGTCGAAGCTATCTCTCAGATCGGCGAACACGACGCGGCGACGCATAATACGACGTGGTGCAGGACTACGCGAAACGTTGGGGCGTGCTCACGATCGGCACCGGCCCCGGTACCGCTTCACCAATCGCGACGGCACGAACGAACGCTCAGGTTAACTCCTGCCCGGTGCCACGGCGTATCGTATAGATCACCGAGCATTGGGGGCAATGCTAGCTAGGTTCAAGACCAAATGTCGGCAAGTTGACGATATCCGCGCTCAGAAAGCGCAAAATCCGCAATTTCAGCTTGGCCCGGTGCTTGCTTTGTCCACGCCGTCACCCTCGAGCAGGGTTAGGTTGGCATTGAGAAGTGGCAAGGAGGCTGTAATTACTACCGCCTCCTCGGTGTCAAGAATGATGACAATGACTACCTTGGCATCGACATAAGCCCACCTCGCGAACGACGGTGCGGGAGCGCAGCAGTGATTTGCTGTGATGCAAACCAATTCTTCAAAAAGAAGCGGCTGATCAGTGGGATAATGAAACGATACGACGGAAAAGTACTTTGTACGCTGCCGTTTAATTTTCTTGGTACGATGGATGACCCGATGGAATTTCTCACACGAGTCTGCCAAGCGCCCTTTGATCTCGCCCTCTCGCTCTTTTCGACCACCGAGAGGGCAACCGCAGCACGTCTGCGATACTATGATCACGGTTTCCAGGCGTTCGCGTTCGATCCGATCTTTCTGGGAAATCGCATATCCGCGTGTGGCTTCCGCCTGAACCACGCGGAATATCATGACGTCTGCAACTTCCTCCATTCCAGAAAAAGCCATTTCTGAAGAACATATAGGATGAGAGGCGTTGCTCAGCTCGCGGGAAGGCCGTGGCTGCGCAATTGTCGAGATCAGCCGCCCTCTCCAGACCCCCCGGGGGCACCGGCAACGTCATCCGGGACAGCGTCGGTGTCGGCATCCATGCGGCGCATGTGAATGGCGGATTAGACGCGATTTCACTCGAAATTGCCGCCAGCCGCAGTTTCTTCGCCCAGCCTAGCGCTTTGCGATCGCCAACTCAGTTGCGGATTCCGCTAGCCGACCTCGAGCATATAGACCATCTGGTCCGCTGAAATCGGTAGCGCGCTGGCCGCCGGTTCGGGTCGGGAGACGGCGCGAGTTGTAGCAGTAGGTCAATCGCTTGAGCTCAACTGCCGCACAGGTTCGGTGAACAGACACCTGCCACTTACGGCAAATCTCGTCGACAGCTTAACCTTTAGCCCTTACCTTAACTTCAGCAAGACGTTGCAGCTCCCGACACAACCGGCATTCTGGGTCACGCTGGCCGTCTGACGAATTGCCGCCAGAATTTCAAGGCTAGCACGAGCCGCCGGCGATATTGGCTGGAAAAGCCGGCGGCTCATTCTAGCGGCAGCACCGCCGCACGCCCCGTGCGATGGCCCGTGGGCTGAACCCGTGCATCGGCGACGGTGCTCCGGAACTGCTGAAGCCGAATTTCCGGCGCGCTCCTCAACAGACGCGATGATTCACGGCGTGGGCAACCGAGATTCCGCCGACTACTCGCAGTGTGCGGGTGGTACGGTCATTCTGAGCATGTTACGGGTATCATGGAGATCAGTAATAGCCGCGTGTTTGGTCACTTGGGATCTGAATAAACATAAGGCGAACTACGCGCAGGCTCGATAGAACTCTGATCGATCATATTTCGCGCTGCGGTCACATCGAGGATGAGGGTCTGGATTCCGTTGGTTCATCCAAGCGGCGTCGACAGCTGAGGTGCTATACGCCGACATCCAACGACAGATGGACAAATCCGATAAGCTCATTGTAACGAAACTGGCTAACGTCAGCATCAAGACTCGTTGCCTAAAAAGGTTTGGGACTGGATCAACCCTCACATTTAACTGAAGACATAGCGCCTCTGGTGCAAGCCCCAGTCGCAAACGAAGGCAAGAAAATGAGTTCATGGGACGGACTTAGCCGTAGCCACTTCTTGGCTCGAGTGGGGTTTTCAGTCGCTATCACGGCCGCCGTTATCGTCGGGACTTTCATCGCAATCCGCTATATGGCGGGCTTTCATCGATGATCACAGCCAGGTGCAGTGCCCAAGCATTCAGCGCGTCGCGGGTTCTTCCGGTGCCCCGCAATTCCGCAGAGCTAAGACGCGATCTCCATATACCAATGCCCGGGGTGCATGGGGAGTGTATCGATGCCGAAGGACCTGACGACCTCGGGCGTATCGAGCAGATCGATGACGAGATAGCCATCGCTATCGCGAGAGTTGTGAGGTTCATTTTCAGGTGGCGACCGATCAGGCGCCCAAGCTCTCTCAGGCCCTGGCTGTTGCCGCGGGGAAGTGGAGAAATTTCGTCGTCCGACCGAATGCTGACAAAGCATTTGACGACTCAATAAATTGCCCGTCACGCGCCTCCTCCAAACCTCGCATGGCTGAAAGCGCATCAGCGCCAGCAATGTCTCGTCAAGAACCAACAAAATTTGGAAGGGCTAATAGGCTCATTAGATTAGGGCGGAGGCGCGAATGCCCCGTCAACTCCTCGCCCTCTGCCCAAGTCGCCGTACAACGGACTTCCTCAATGCAAAGTTCGGTCGGAGCGACCACAAGTGCCCGTCAGCAAGAGCCCCCTCCAGCAGCCGGCCCCTGCCCTTAGATAGGTCTACCGGATCTCAAAGCTTATGTTCCCTGATTTACTTCTCTTCGGGATTCTGCGTGTGATTGGCAGAACGCGCAGCTTTTTGGCACGATCGTCCTCGAGCAGGCGCAAGAGGGCGTCCAGCGACGTATGATTTGCCGCTGCTTTAAACAGTGGCTCTAGCAGAGTCTGCATGAGGTATTCGGTGTTTTTCGGCTTTTTAGCCATCGCGGTAGGGAGTGTGTTTGACAGGGGATGGTCAGCTTCGTTGAAGTTTGCTCCCGGCGACGATCGTCTCTCGGCACGAGGGCCTGTCTCGGCGCTCCTTTAAAGATTGCTGGCCTTCAAAGCGCCGGCCGGGTCATGCACGTGCGGAAGGAACGGCCCCCGGCCGGCGGGCACGTTGTGAGACCGTTGACCGGACGGATCACCCTGTCCCAGCTGCTTGTCCCAATGCGGCAGGCCACCGTACTCCCCCTCCGACACGAGCGCGATGAACCACCACGCACCGGCTGGATCTTCGTATCGGTCTTGCCGAGCTCGACCAGGCGATCAGTTACGCCCTGGTCCCGGGCCTTCGCGTCGGAGCGCTGAGGCGCACGGCCATGGCATGGAATGCGGACCAGCGGTGAACGTTCACTGCCTTGAGAGCGACGATGTTGGTCATTGATGGCTCCAACGAAAAAGCCGCCCGAAAGGGGCAACTTTGGAAGGGCAGATCGGCTTTTCAGGTTGGTTCGGTGCTTTGCCTTGACGATCATATGGAGAACGAATTGTACGTTTCGTACAGAGCGGTCTTGGGCCCTCACGGTAGAGCAGTGATATCGATTCTCGGAGCGGTTGATCGCGCGGAGTTGAGGTGCTAGCGTCCTTAAACACTCAACCTATTAGGAAGCTGGAGATCGTTTTTCCTTCGAAGGCGCCAGAACTTTTGTCGACCCAAGCGAGGAAATTCTATGCCACACATCGCAAGTGCTAGCTTTCAGACGATTGATGAGTTGGTCCAAGCCAAAGACCCCAATGGGGAAGGGCTTCAACTTGACCTGGGTTGCGGCTACTACAAAAAGGCCGGGTTCATCGGGATAGACAATTTCTACGGAGCAGAATCGCAAATAAAAACGAACGCTGGCCCCGATATCCTGGTTGACCTCACCACACAATCAATTCCATTTCCGGACAGTAGCGCACGCGAGATTTTCACCTCGCACTTCCTTGAGCACGTGCCGATTGATCTCCTACTGAAGGAAATCTTCCGGGTGCTGAAGCCGACCGGAGCGTGCCAGATGGTTCTCCCATACGCGAACAGCGCTCAGGGATTGTATCCTGGGCACACAGCTTTTTATACGGACCATGGTTCCGCGAGAACCTGCTGTTTCAAAACCTATTTTGCATTTACAAAATTGGCTGGCGAAAAACGAAACTCTACGACCAGCTGCCGTGGCATCTACGGATGGACTTCTCGCTGGCCCGGCAGGTCCTATTCAATGTTTGCGACGAGTTCACGATCTTCTGCCTGCCCCGAAAGCGGGACGATGTAGACTTTAAGGCGATCGAGGCCGAGGAATTTATATATCGGCCCGATTAATACTCTCGGTTACGGCACCAGCCAGCTTGAAAAGCGCGTCGATCGAAGTGCCCGCACAAAAATCAGCGACAGGCTCATTGAGAGAGTAGCCGCCAGTGGAATGCCGACAAACGCCGTGCCAGTCGACCAGGTCACCCCATTGAGTTCCATAAGCGACAAAAAGAACGGATGAGCCAAGTAAATGCCAAGGGACATCCCGGCGAGCTGGCGGCAGGAATCTGAGATTGCCGGATGTCCTTCCAGGAAGGCTCGGACCGGTGCGGCTCCCAATATGAGAAAAGACGCGATGGTCATGACGGCAACCGTCGGCGTCAAATAATCGTACCAAAAATATTGAAATATGCCGCCCGCGCTGGCGGTCAACTGCTGCGTAGCAACAGCTGTAAAGACCGTGCTGACGATAATGACAGCACACAATGCTGCGGCGAGCCGTCCACTGATGGCTATATCGCGCAGGGCCCGCCCGAGCACGAAGTACCCGACATACCCCACCGCGACATATGCGGGGACGGAAATCTGGACACCAAATACCCCGCCAATGAAAGGAATGAATATTCCAAGCACAAACCATAGCCCCGCAAAGTATCGCAGCAGGGATTGGTCGAAAGACTCCACCATCGTCACCAGCAATGGCGCCGCAAGATACAGCCCGAGCAACGTGTAGATGAAGGCTATGTGGTAATAGGCATTGCCGAAGGTGAATGCTGAAAGCAATCCGACCATTGTGGCTGGTTCTCCCATCAACCAGCATTTCCAGAAATAATAGGCTGGTATCCACGGCAAGAGCGGCAGAATCACCTTGTTGAACCGCCTCGAAAAGAACCCAGAAAGGTCGAGGCATTTTTCAGAATTGAGTAAGACCGCTCCGCTTGCCATCATGAACAACGGAACGCATGTGCGCCCGAAGGAATCAACCGCATCCGCAAACCACCAATTGAGCCACGATACCTGCCCCATCATTACGACGGGCGTCGCGCTAACGTGGACTAAGGCTACTAAAATCGTGGCATAGACTTTAAGCAGATCGATTTGCGAGAGTCGTCGATATTGCATGAATGTTTTCACGCCCCAGTTTGCGCGCCTAATCAGTACCGAGGGGCTTCCGGATATGCAACCTTAGCAGTGCGTCACAATACCACTTGTTACGGCAAGGCTTGCGGTTGGCGTGCCGGAACAGGTAACGCCCGCCGTGCCGTTGGCGTAGTACACTTCGGCGGCATTTATCGTGCCGCTGCCTTTGTTCTTGATCAGTTGGGTATCCGACAACAACACCCTGGCCGAATTGGGCATATCCGGAGCCTGCAGCCCGGCAAAAAGGCGCAGCGCATTGATGCTGTTGGCCGAGTCGTAGATCAGGAAGCTATTGTCGGTGTTCTTGTAGAAGCTCCATTTTGTTGAGCCAGCATCCTGAAAGGCGAAGCCGATAGCGTCGCCGGCATTGGTGGAGGTGTAGCGCACGATGCCTATGTCGGCGCCCGCGGCCGCAGTGAGCGTCGAATCTGCCGTTCCAATATTCAGCGCGCTCGCAGAGGGCGTGCCCATACCGGAGACATTGTTGCCGCCCATCGCGATGTTGCCGGACATCGTTCCGCCCAACAGTGGCAGATCAAGTCTGGCATGGCCGGTCAAAGATGCTGTGATCGTCCCCGCCGCAAAATTTCCCGAGGCTTCGCGCGCTACCAGCGTACTCTGTGTGTTCGCCGTCGCTACGCCTGTTCCGGTCGGAAGGCCCGTAAACTGCGGCGTCGTCAATGGGGAAGACGCCGCTAGTACGACATCGCCGGACCCCGTCACGCCGTTGGTCAGATCAGAGGCCGATGGCTGTGCGAACTGCTGCTGACCGCCCGAATTGAAGCCGATGCCATATTGATGGGTCGGCGCTGATGCCGGCACAACTGTCGTAAACACGGTACCGGTGTCGTTCTTGGACACCAGTGCATTGGTCCTGGAGTCCACATAAATCGCAGCATGGCCGGTCGCGGGAGCACTGGGCGCCGCGATGTTGGTCGCGATCAAATCTCCGAGGAGTCGGGCGCCAGATACGATCTGCGTCGGAAAAAGGATCGCCCGATTATTCCCCGCGAACGTTGATCCGCTATCGCAGTTGCTTGCATTGACGACTGATTGGTGGTGAGATTGAACGTGTTTCCGGTAATGCTGGCGCCCACGCATGTCGAGTTGAATTGCACTCCAGTATTGTAGCTGCCGATGTAGTTGCCGGAAATATCGATTCCGCCGACGAACGTCGATCCGAGGCTTATCGCTGTCACACCGATCGATCCGCTAGCTCCGAAAGAAGAGCCATGGATAGACAAGCCATATGTGTCGCCGAGGGCGATGCTGGTGCCAGCCGCCGTCACATCGGAAAAGACCGATCCGACAATGCTTAGCGCCGTACCCGTTTTTGCCGGGAGTCGTCACGGTGCCCGCAGGGCCCCCGTCGTCCAGGGCTCAAAATTAACGGCGATGATGTTCCAGCCCAATGTCGGATTGACGAATTGGTGTCGCCGCTAAAGGCTCTAACGATCCCGTAGCCCGCGTGGGAAAAACGGTCATTTTCGATCACGTCATGGACATTAGATGAAGGTAGACTAGCGCGACTGCCGTGAACGTCACGGTGCCGGACTAGAGAGCGTATTCTTGGTCCACGTCGACGACGAGGCAGACCAGTCAGCATGATTCCGGAATAAGTACGAATCCGCCGCTCGTAATTTGCTTTGAGCCAAATCGCCCGCAAACGTGCCCGATCGGCTTGACTAAGCGTTCGTCACCCCAAGTCCATCATTCAACTCGCAGCAATGGATTGCGATTGCCGATAGTAGCGCGCGACAACCTCTTCATACGCCGGGCTTACAGATAGGTAGACGCCGAGCTCTTTGGCTCTCTCTTTGGCCTTGAGGACGTTCGGGGCCAGGATGTCGGGATAGTGGATTAGATTTTCCGTTTTATCGACCGCCTCATCACCGTCAATGAGGTGGATAAAGTTGACGAAACGAACGCCCAGATCAGCCGCCAACTCGATGAAGGCAGGCATGTCCTGGACGTTCGTATGTTGTCCGACGTAATTGAAGTAAATTTCCGGTCTGTTCAATCCGCGTTGCTTCTTTAGCTCCTGGAAGTTACGGATATTGGCCACCACGCGGTCAAAACTGCTCTTATGCATGATGCCTTCGGCCACTTCCTTTGTCGCGCCGTGCAGCGAGATCGTTATCATGTCCAATCCAGCGTCCAGCAACCGATTGCCAAACGCTTCGTTCAAAGCCATCCCGTTGGACGTTATCGCCGTGAAAGCTCCGTTCCAGTTGGCATGGGCGACGAGATCAAATATCTCCTTGTTGAGCAGCGGTTCGGCATAGGCTCCGACGAAGTGTGCCGTTTTCACGCGCGCGCCGTTCGTGATCTTCTTGTACTCGGCCAGCGTAAGACGATAGTACGGATCGCGCTTCTTGCCTTGTACGTCGAAGCGTATGGCCGGCGGGCACATTGTGCACGACACGTTACAGCGATTGAGCGTGTTGAAGTCCATATAAATCGGTAGGTCTGCCCCGGTCACCAACGGCTCCGGTGCCAGGCGCGCTTCCATCGGGAGACCTGACGTCTTCTGTTGCTCTGTGAAGGCCGCCAGCGCGGCGGCGTGGAGCTCTGGATCCATGGGAAGTGGATTGAGGCCCAGCGACGGCGCCGTCTCCCGATACTCTTCGTAACGCTCGACATGGCGGCCAAGGAGGGCAAGGACTGACGGCGTTCGCGTGCCGTTATGGTACGCGTGCAAGGCCAGGTGAATCTGTAACAGCCAGGAGGGGCCGTCGTGGCGATACTCGCATTTCTCGCAATACGGTTTGAGCGCGTGTCCCGTTAGGAGACCGCGGCGGACGGCCTGATATCGTTCACCCTGCCAGACCGAGGCCAAACCATCTGTCTGGCAACTGCCCATGTTGGTCTCGTCGTAGTAGGCGAAGATGCTCGACGCCGAGCAGAGCCGGATGCTGCCATCCGGCTCCATGCTCGGATTGGAGAATGGCAGCATGCACATTTTGGTTCGAGCTTCACTTTCGGCGACCCGCGCCTTTTGAAGCAGCCCATCGAAGTATTGCGCGAACGGTTTCGTGCGCTCCGACCAATCCCAGACCTTGACGTACTCAAGACTTTCCCCAGACAATCTGGCGAACAGTTCACGGTTGCCTACGAGCCGGCGGAGGGCATCCTTGAGCGCTGAAATGGATCTTTCAGGCAGAATAAACTCTCTCTGAAGCGGGCCGAGCGCCTGAGGTACGATTCCAACATCAGTTGTCACCACCGGCACGCCGCAGGCCATTGCTTCGAGGACCGGATTCGGCGTGCCCTCGATCTTCGACGTACACACGAGCACGTCGATGCCCGCGTAATAATTCGGCATTTGAGCGTGTGGAATAAAGCGTTCCTTGCGATCGGCGAACTGCATGACGATAGGCAACCCTTCGGCCTGCAGTTCTTCGATCGCCGGTTTGAGAATGCTGTTGACGCCCTTGAAGTCCTCGAGAGATGAAGCCCAGCCGCTATGTCCCACCCAGCCGACCCTTACCAAACGGTCTCCCATGTCGTCGAACCGCTCCAGATTCGTCGGACCGAACACGGTCAGGTCTACGCCATCCGGAAGAACCGCGTCCGGACGCGGAATACTGCCGACAGCATCGTAGATCAGTCGCAGCCGTTCCGAGGAGACGTAGTACCCCGAGGCAAGGACGTTGAAGATCTTTGCTCGGGCGGACATATCCTCCGGCGAAAGAAAAAGGTGGTCATAGACGCTGATCGAGATGGTCTTGCCTTCGATGAACCGACGCCGGAATTCAGGATAAGTGAAACCGATGCGGCGCGCATAGTCCTCGAGCAGTGGCGTATCGATGATCGTTAGGAATTCTCGCCAGAAAACGTGGATGATATCGAAGTCTTCGGCGGCGACGAGCGCAAGACCCAGGGCACTCGCGCCACCCTCGGCGTAAAAGCCCTTCGAATTCTCCGCCAGCCAACGGCTGTGCTCGATTTCCCCCAATGTCGTGAGCGGGAAAATCTCGAACTCGTAGCGGTCGGACAAATTCCGCACCAGTTGCCGCGAAATATTGGCGAACGCCCAGGAATCGGTGTCGGTCAGGAGCGCAACACGAGGACGACGCGGTGCCGCCACCGCGTCCGTTCGTTCCTCCCCCGCCTCGGAGCCGGGATCGCCTGGAGCGGCCCACCCTTGCTTCTGCTCGTTCGAGCGCATCCAGCTCTCGACTTCGTCACCCCAGATCTTGAAGCCCGTCTTGGCCTCAAGATAGCGGGCGGATTCGTACAGCGTCTTCCGCGAGAACCGGGTGCGCTCGTAGTCGGCATCGCCGGACGTCTCTGCCTTCGGATGATCATGTACGAGAAATCGAAGCGCGCTTGTGCCGATCTTCATGCCTTCGCGGAAGATCCGCAGCGAGAAGTCGATGTCCTCGAAGCCGATCAACATGTTGTCGTCGAAGCCGCCGAGCCGATGGAATGAGCCGCGGTTGATGATTGAGGCTCCGCCAAACAGGAATGTGCTCAGGAAAGCCGTGTCGGTTGCACCGTCCGCGTCCGACTGAACATCGCTTCCCGGGACAATGATGGGATTGATCGTAAGGCGCGGACTCCCTCCTTGGATGACGGATTGCAGGCAGGCGCCGTGCGAGAACAGCGTCTTCAAGTCAGGATTGAGCAGCGGGAAACTCATGAAATGGCAGCCGAGGAGGGCCAACTCCCGTTGAATCTGTCGGATTGGGTTGGAAAAGAAGAATATGTCGTTGTCGACACTGATCACCCAATCGGTGCACGCGTGCTCCATGATGCGATTGCGGCCGCCGGCCACGCCGAAATTGCTTCCGAATTCGAGCAGGCGATAGCGATACGGAAACTCGGCGAGATAGGACTTCAGTTGCCCAAGCTCTTCCGGGTTCGATCCGTTGTCGCCGATCAGCACTTCACCGGCAAAATTCGCAATATTCGCTGCGATCGACTTGAGGAGCTTGATCGAAAGGCCCGCGCGGTTCAGCGAGAGGAAGGAAATGGTGAGGTTCTGCCCATTCGTTCCAACGTTTGGACCATAACTTGACGGCGCAGCATCGCTCAGGACCGAGTGGCGCTCGTCGAAGAAATAGCGGGTCGACTGGAGACCGGGAGAAATAATCGTCATCTGACTGTCATCCGCCTAACCGTGATGCAATTCTTAAAATTTGAGACGTTTCGCGACACCGATAAGGAGAGGCATTGCGGCCTTCGGGATGATGGGCTTCGCGCCGCGAGCCGCGCGGCGAATGAGTCCCTTGGGCGTGCGTCGGCTCGTGGCCTCAAGCTCCCGCTCAAGGCTCGCGACTTGAGTACTGAGACCATCCCGTTCCGACTTGGTGCTGGATATCAGCTCTCGCAGTTGTTGCTCAAGGCTGGCGACTTGAGCGCTGTAGCTATCCCGTTCCGACTGGGTGCTGGCCAGCATCTCCCGGAGTTGATGGACGTCCACCGCCGATTTCTGGACATCTGCTTGGTAACGCGACTCTGTCGTGGCCAATCTTGACGTTGCGACTTGCAAACGCTCCACCACAATTTCCGACTCCCGCTGCAATGCGAGGTTTTTAATGCGGTAGCGATCGCGATCGGTCCGAAGCTCTGCCGACTGAGAGCGCGCGACATCTAGTTCGGACGTCCGCTGCTGCAATTGCTCATCGACAACCTCGAAGCTGGCATGTGCATCCGCGATCGCTTTCTCCAGTCGACCAACGTCCACCTGATGTTGGGCCTGGGAAGTCGTTAGCTCCGACTTCGCTTCCTGCACTTTCTCGCCAAGAATCTCGATCTCGCGCTGCAAAGCAACGCTCTTTATGCGATATCGATCACGTTCAATCCGAAAGTCTTCAAGCTGTTCTTCCCGGTGGCGGATGGTCGCCTCCAACTGCAGGCGCATTGCAGCGATGTCCGAACCTGCTTCCTTGACCATCTCGCTTTGTCTTCGCAGTTCATCGGTTCGTTGGTCCAACTCCGATTGAAGCACGCCAATCCGGCCTTCGGCGCCTATCATCACCGCATAATTGTTCATGGAGATCGGAAACGCGGCCGTCGACTGAGGTTGAGCACCCTGTGCTCCCCATATGCCGACAAAATAACTGCACGTCCCAGGTCCGAATTCTTCGCTCGGCTTGGCCGGCACGATCGCAGCGTGCCCAGCTTCGGTCCCTTCAACCATCTCAGCCTGCGCAAGCGTGGGGTTCGAGCGGGACGGCACTCGCACCGTTCCGAACCCGATCATCGCGCTGCCGATCAGCCATTGTACGTCTGGACCGAGCACCCTGGAGGTCAGGGCCTGAAATTCACCGATCGAATACTTCCGCTTATGGTAGGGATTTCCTGATGACGAGTCTGGATAATACCAGTGGTCGTTGGGACAGGAGATGACGAAAACGGCGTTCGGCTTGGCCACCTTCTTGAGCGCAGTGAGAAACGCCTCCGGATCGTCCACGTGCTCGATGGTTTCGAGCGAGACGATGACGTCAAATTCGCCGGCGGAGAACTTCTCATCAATGCGGGTCGCATCAAATTGATCGAAACTGATTCCAGGCGCAGCGAATTGGGATTGCGCGGCCGTGACCGCTTCGGTGGATAGGTCAATCCCGTGCACCGAGGACGCACCCCAGGACTTCATGAAGAATGAGCCGTAACCCTCGCCACACGCGATATCGAGAACGCGCTTGCCGACCACGTGCTGTTTGGCCAGCAGATAACGCGCGATATGAATCGACGCCTCAATTGCACTGTATGGCACGTCCTTTGAAAGGCCTAGTCTTTCCATCACGAGTCGGTACGCTCCATAGTTAGTCGCTCTTGGCGACTCCGAAGCTCATCTTTTTGCTGCGTCTCTACGCCGATCGCGCCATCAATCGTCACGTCCCAAGTGCGATCCAGATCAATCAGTCCAACCGAGCGAAAGCTATCGATCACGCGGAAGGGGCAGATCCCCTTCGCATCTGCATGAACGAGGACCCCGCCGTGGTCGTTGATCGCAACACGCCACATGTACTTGCCCGCCAGAAGCGGCAAATTTGGGAATGTGACGGTGACACATCCTTCCTTGCCGCTTCGGTGTGGACTCATCCCCTCCATCAGAGTGGTGGTTCCACAAACGTACAGACCGTCATGTCGATAGAGATTGAATACGAAGCTGATCCCATCTACCTGCGTGTCGGTCGTGGCTCGGAAGCGCATCGTCAGCTTCACCGTATCGTGCGAGTGCACCGTTTCGACGAGCGTTCCGTCTTTGGCATGCAGGGAAACGTCGGTGATTTCGAAGAGTTTGCCATGTGGCTGTTCAACCGGTTCCCTGGCCGCGCCCGGTCCATCAGAACCGATGCCGTCGGCACCTTCCGGCGCTGACGTCGTGGACGGCTCCGCGCTCCGTGCGGAATTTTCCTCCGCACTTCGAGAGACGACTGAATCATCCGACGGCTGGATATCCTCCAGATACTGGCCGGTGACCTCCGACGCGGAGCCGAACGCTGCGAGATGTCCGTTCTTGAGGTAGACGGCCCGATCGCACATTGACCTCACGAGATACCCGTCATGCGCAACAAGCAGGATCGTACAACCTGCCTCCTTGATCTCGTAGAAGCGATTCAGGCACTTCTGCTGAAACGGCGCATCGCCGACGGCGAGGATTTCGTCGACAATGAGTATTTTTGGATCGACATGGATGGCCACCGCAAAGGCCAACCGGGCATACATGCCACTCGAGTAGGTTTTTACCGGGCGCTCGATATAGGATCCGATGTCCGCGAAGCGGACGATATCATCGTACTTTCGGTCGATCTCGGTACGGTCCATCCCGAGTAACTGGCCGTACACCATGATGTTGTCGTGCCCCGTGAACTCCGGGTTGAAGCCAGCACCGAGTTCGATGAGCGGTGCAACGCGGCCCTTCACCTGAACGTCGCCCTCCGATGGAGTTAGCGTTCCAGCCAAAATCTGCAACAGCGTTGACTTGCCCGCACCATTCCGCCCGATCACGCCGACGGTCTGGCCCTCGGCGATTTCAAAGCTTACGTTCTGCAGAACAGTGATTTCTTGATAAAATTGCCGATCTCGCCAGATCATTTGCTTGAGACGGTCTACAGGGCGCGCGAATGAAAGATAACGCTTCGTGACGTTCCGCACGCGAATTGCCGTGTCCGTACCGTCGAGCGGATTCGACTTGATGTTAGACGACATCGGCAAACGCTTTCTTCGTACGCATGAAGCCCCAGTAGCCAATCTGCGCCACGGTGGCGGTCCCCGCGTAAAGTAGCAGAAGCGGAAGGAACGAGGGCGATTGATGATCAAAGATAGCCGACCTTGTCATCTCAATGATTTGCGTCATCGGGTTCAGCGCGATAACAGCGCGGAACGCTGGCGGAACTGCAGAAAGCGGGTAGAAAATCGGAGATAGGAACGTGAGCAGTGAGACAAGTACCCCAACTAGCTGACGCAGGTCACGAAGAAACACTCCCAAGGCGGCGAGAGCCCACCCCAGCCCGGCCGTTAGCAAGATAAGTGGAAGCAGAATAATCGGCACCCAGAAGATTGCGGCTGGCGGCAGTCCAACAATGATCATGTGGCCAAGTAGGAAAACTCCAAACGACACGATGGCCGCAAACAACGCCACCGTGATCGCGATCGGAACCAGGGCTTCCAGGGGAAACACCACCTTCTTTATGTAAGCCGGGTTTTCCAATACCAGGCTAGGTGCACGATTGAACAACTCGGCGGCGAACTGAAAGATGATGAGGCCGATGAAAACACGAAGGACGAAGTCGGAATAGCGCCCGGTCGCCCCTGGCCAGCTCATCGTGAAGATCTGACTGAAGACGAACGAGTAGATCAGGAGCATCAGGAGCGGCACAACGACGTAGTGACCAAGCCCGAGATAGGTGCCTACGATGCGCGATCGAATTTCCCGATCAGCAAGCAACTTGATAGTCGCACGCGAATAATGATCGAAGAGAAAATCGTAAAACATCGCAACACACTTTCGAATGGTCATCGGATGGATCGGGACAACAGGTTCAGTTCAAGTACGGCGTTGATATTCTCTAGACATGAGAGGGCGCTGCGAGGAAGGCAACGAATAATATTGTCAACCCAATACCCCCTCCGGATCGAAGGGTCCGCTGCCAGGCGCTCCCGCTCATCACGCTCATACGTCTCGAATGCAGTCCTCACCTGAGCGGCAACCGACGAGCGATCAGTCGCTTCGACGTCGTTTAACGACACGATCCAGCGTTCGAACTGAGCGGAGGACTCCGCCCACGAGGGCCACTGAGACGCCGTCTCCTTTGCGCCTTTCGTAAGGGTGTTCAGGAGCGACCTGTCGCGAAGCAGCGTGGTGATGGCGGCCTGAATCCTCGCTTCGTCTTGATCGGCAACGACGAGCGCATTCTCGCCGTGACGAATGTATTCCTCATGGCCGGTCACGTTGAGGACTACCGCAGTCCCTCCGCAGTGGAATATCTCCAGAGGAGGCCCGAACATACCTTCTACCGTGCTTAGCTTCACCAACACGTCGCATGATCGATAGACTCGAGCCGCAACGTCGATCGGGACTTTCGAGAAGACGCGCCGAACGCCCGGGATCCAGCGGACAGGGGTTCCGGTGAGGAGCCAAATGTCTTTCGCTCCCGCTTCCTTCGCCAAGGATATGGCACGGGCCGTATTCTTGAACGGAACGCGGAAATGGCCTTCGACCAGCAACCTTGGAGATCCTTCTACGCGTTCCTCGATCGGCGAGATGGCCTCAGAATAGATGTCCTTTCGAATGCCGTTACGGACGAGAGCGGCGTCTCGCCCCGAGTCCGTTGCAAGACGGTCCCTGATCCACCCCGCTTCGGTAACGAAATTGACCGGCAATCCATATGTCGTATCGATCAGGCGACGGAGTGGCCCTTCGGTCTCCGGATAGAACCTGGACTCGATCGATTGGACGAAGTATCCGAATCTCCCGGCGTTGAAGCTTGGCAACTCCAAGGCTGTCTTCCACCAGGTGGCGATCACCAGATCGTACTCGTGCTTGCTTGCCTCTTCGAGACCGACGCAGGTCAACGTTCCAGCGGCATCATGCCATGATATCGTTTCAGGGGTGAACGGCTCCTGAGCCGCGATCAGGACATCATGGCCGCCGGCAACCAGATGTGCGGCGTGCTGGAAGATGACGTAGGTGCCGCCGCTGATGGCCAGCGAGCCAACCAGGAAGCAAATCCTCATCCGGAGATGCTCCCCGCAAGACGCGCCTGCCACATCCTGTAGCGACCATACAAGAATGCGGCTCCAGGAACGGCACGTCGTCGAATTGTCAAATAAGGCCAGAAGCCCCCTTCCGTCAGCCTGCGGTGTCTGAGCAAATCCAAAGTGAACCGGATGCGATCGAGAGGGTTCGTATCGTTCTTGACCATCAGCCTCGACTGCTCAAACACGCCGAAATTCTCAAAATGCCAGATCGAGGCGATCCAATCGAGTTCGGCCGAAGTTGGACGAAACACCAGACGCTTGTGGAAATGGAGCGTCAACGCCATAACTTCCGCCGTCGTGAGACCCATCTCGGTGTGAAAAACGCGAATGCGTTCGACACTCGACATGACCCCTTGGGCTACCGGAGAAACGATCTCCTCGATCAACTGCCGTTCGACGAACTCGTCGTATATGATTGCGCAATTGCCGTTCGCATCGAGGGTATATCGGCTCGGTGCACCATGGTCAGCAGGAAGCATGATCTCGAAGAGCGATCTGTTCTCGTTGAAAATCGGGAAGGAAGGCGTGGAGGGGTCGACATGCGAGAACAGCAGGCCGTGTTTTTTGTTTCTTGGGTGGACATGACCGGGCGCAGCGAGGCCAAGGTAATGTCCGATCACATCGACACCACCGGCCCAGCGTTCAAACCACGAAAAAAGGTTATCTTGAATGGTTCCTTTCCAGCCCACGTCGACGACGTACAAGCGTCTCGGAAGTGGCCCGCGGAGGGCGTCGGAGAGATACTTGGAGAATGCCGATCCGCCCTGTGCGCGCGCTGCCGCATAGGCTTCAGCGAACCGCTCGGACTTCATGAGTGCAGCGAACTCGGGTGAGGTCGGAAGATCGTCCAATGTCTCCTCAAGGCGGTCCCTCGACTCGCGCAAGTCGTCGGCAATGCCGTCGATGGCATCGTCCAACGAAAGACTCCGGAGGAAATCGGCAAGCGAAATTCTCCGATATTGACGGAACAAATTCGCAAACTGCTCGCCTTCCAAGGATCCGCAAGAAAGCAAGAAGGTCGACTTGCGGGAGACACGGAAATAGTGCGTCCCAACTTCGGTAGAGGTGCGTGCACCCGACGACTTTCTGTGTGCGTCGAACAACTCCTTCAGTGGCTTTCCTTCCCGGGAGAGGAACAGCACATGGTCGGCATTCGCGCTGGAGATGGCGGCGTCCAAACGCAAGAGAAAAACGTAGAGGGACCAAGCGAGGTCCTGAAAGGGAAGGTCAGTCCCCCTTCGACGCTCGTACTCGGCGGCCGCCGTGCGGAGTCGGTTCGTCAGCATTGACGCCTCCCGCTACGGTCAAGGCCATGATGCGCTGTCCCCTGACTACATCGATGCAGGTTGCCGGATCGCTTTTTTGATCGTGGTGACATTCAGCGACCTCGACGCAATCGGGTTCGCTCGGATGCGACCCTTCCTCGTTTGTAGAATCTCGCCAAACGAAACAGTGTCTTGGCCATCATCCGGTGCGGCCTCGACATCCCCGGATGCTGCACGATGCTCGGTTCCCACTGCGTGCGTCTCAAATAGAGGATGACGTGGTTCCGATAGCGTCGGTTGAATACGCCAAACAGCATCTCCTTGACCGACGGCACCTGGCCGCGATCGAAGTGTCCACCGAAGCCAAATACGTCGTGCTGAGGCACCTCGAGAAATGTCCTAACCAATCCCGCCGGCGGGGACCGCGAAATATGCGTCCAAAGCCGCACACTGAGCTCTCGGAGCTCATCCGAAGAAACAGCGTAGTTTGCTAACGACGGGCGCCATTCCCGGGCCGCGAATACGACACCGTCCTGGAAGTCGCGGGGAAAGTCGTGAAGCTTCGCCTTCGGATGAATCGATTTGACGGGAACCACGACATCGCCCTCTTCGCGATAGTCCTCCGTACTCCCGTTCATCGAACTACAAATCACCTCGAGCGGCTCGAATGAATCCAGCAAAGCGATGGCGTCCCCACGCCGTTCATCGACCCCATAGGCGTGCTTTTCGACGTTGCCAGATTGGGGGTTGAGAAACTTCCTGAGCCCCAGATAATAGCCTGTGAACTCCACGTCGGGACGCATCCGAGCGAGATTGTCCTGGATCGTCCCGCGCCAGCCGACGTCGACAACCCCGATTTTTCCCCTTCGGCCAAGCCCCTGTTGGTCCAGATAGCGATCGAGCCGCTCTCGCCGCTTGTCGTACTGGCGTGACGCAGCCTCCCGGAAGCGAGGAGCCTCAATCAAGCGACGAATCCGAGGATCGCTCTCCGGATGGATGATGAGTTCGTCTTCCTTCAGGCCCAGGGTCGCCAGCAAATCCCGGAACTCCCCCGCCTCAAGGCCACAGACCCTGAACAGCGTCGAGACGCGCTGTTGCCAGTGAAGGCTCCAGACGAGCTTGAGATGCTTACGCCCGATCGGCTCAGGGAACGACGGTAAAAACGTCGAAACTCTGCTGACACCCAATTCTCTGGAATCGGGGAGAGGCAGGCCGGCAAAGGTCCTTTGGGGAAACAACGCAGCAAAGACCCGGTGGAGAAAGTCCCCTTCTTGGGATAGGAAAAACAGACTGTCGACTTTGTCGCGGATGGCGCGCTCGGCCACGAACTGGCAAAAGCCCAAGAACAAGGGAGCCGCCCGGACACCCGCGCGAAAGGCAGCGGAACGCTCGGCAGGCTCCGCCGCAGTGAACTCGCGCGCAGCTTCCTCTGCCCGGATGGCAATTTGCTCGAACAACGCCTCACGGGAGCCGAAAGCGATCTGCTGGATCTTGCGCGCCTCCGCGGCCCATTCCGGAATGAAGTGGACTGCTGCAATGCCGAGACCCCGGGGGATTTCCACGTCGGAATATACGTTGTCACCGATGTGGACGTGCTGCTCCGGAGCAACGTCAAGCGATTGATGGACGTGACCGAACAAGCGACCCGAACGCTTGTTTTTGCCGATGTCACAGGAAACGAAGCCATTCCGGACCAGGGGTCTCAGACCCTTGGAATGAAGCAGACGGGCCAGCATCTCCGACGGCATATAGAAGTCGGATAGATATATCGTCTTTTCAGCAGGATATTCGGTCAGGAAGCTGACGATGCCTGGGTCGACATATGAGCACTCCTCCTCGCACGCCAACTCGAACTCCGAAAACTCGAGCGCGAGTTTCTGCACTTCATCGTCGCTCTTGAGGTCCGCAATCCGAAGTAGCCATCTCCTCAGCACGCGGATCAGATCGTACTCGTCGTCGAATCCGCTCTCAGCAGACCTCAATCCGATCTCTCGCTCGACGGCCAAGCGTTCACGGTAAAGAACCCAATGGCTACCCGCTGGCTTGTACAGCCTCTCTCGAAGCCGGAGAGACGCATGTCTGGCCAGTTGCAACTTGATCGCTTCGGGGTGACACGTGCGCCGGAGAAGCGTGTCCCAAACGTCGATGCTTCTGAGCTTGAACTTGGACAAATCTACACTTCCCTACAGCGCTAAGTCTGCGCGTCTCGTTCACCGGTGGGGCGTCTCGGTGGGTGATATCCATTTGGATTGTTCGATTGCCACCGCCAATGGTCGGCACACATTTGGCCTAGCGTCCTCGTCGATTTCCATCCGAGCAAATCGGCCGCATGGGTCGGATCGGCGTAGCATGCTGCGACATCCCCAGCGCGCCGATCACCTATGGTGTGGGGCACGGCAGAGCCGCTTGCGGACTCGAACGCCTGGACGATCTCGAGGACGCTGGTGCCCCTTCCGGTGCCGAGATTTGCAGTCAGAATGCCCGCACCTTTCAAGTGATTGAGAGCACTCAGATGCCCCGAAGCGAGGTCAACGACATGAATGAAGTCGCGTATCCCGGTCCCGTCATGCGTTGGATAGTCGTTCCCCAAAACGACGAGGTGCTTTCGCTTTCCGATGGCGACCTGCGCCACCAACGGCAACAAATTGTTGGGTATGCCGGAAGGATCCTCGCCAATGAGGCCGCTTTCGTGAGCACCGACGGGATTGAAATAGCGAAGGATCGCGATCGACCAATCGTTGTCGGACCCGTGAAGGTCCCGCAGCATTTCCTCGATGAAGTATTTCGTCCGACCGTAAGGATTGGTCGGGGCAAGGGAGTGGTTTTCGTCGATCGGCAAGTATGAGGGATTCCCATAGACCGTGGCCGACGAACTGAAAATGAGCTTTTTGACGTTAGCAGTCCTCATCGCCGACACGAGCCGGAGCGTCCCGACGAAGTTGTTGTCGTAGTAACCGATGGGATTCTCGTGCGATTCGCCGACGGCTTTGAGTCCCGCGAGATGCACGACGGCCGTCACATCGAATTCTCGTAAAATGCGGAGGATAGCCTCCTCGTCGCGAAGGTCGGCCTCCCTGAACGAAATTGACCTCCCGCAAATCGCTTGAACGCGATCCAGCGAAGTTCGTTTGCTGTTCGACAGATTATCGACGACGACAACGTCGAACCCCGCGTCGAGTAATGCGATGCAGACATGAGAGCCAATATAACCGGCCCCGCCGGTAACCATAATCATTGAAACAGCACCTGTCGGTCGCTTTCTGCCATCAGGATCCAACCGACGCATGGCCCTGCTTCGCGTTTTGGTACACGTCGTGCCAATTGCCGAACTCGCGGTCGCATTCAGGAAATGGATATCGGTTTCATGTGCCCCAGTTCAGCTTGGCGGCCTCGTCCGACGCGACGTCATCGCGTCGTTCGGATCGCACAAAACAGGACGACGGCCGGTCGCGCCCAGCTTGTCTGAGTACCTTTTCACGGGCCGCCCACCATCAAGTAGTGAGTCGAAGATCTTCTCATACTTCGCTTGGATGATCTTGTTCGTGCTCGTGGCGCAGACGAGCGCGCGCGCCGCCTTTCCAAAGGACAGAATGTCGTTCGGAGAATTGATCAGTCGAATGATCGCGTCCTTCAGGGCGGGACCGGAGTCTGTTGGAACGACGTAACCCTCCAAACCGTCTCTGATGAAGTCGCGACATCCGGGCACCGCGGTGACGATTGACGCTCGGCCGCAGGCTGACGCCTCCAGTAGGGCTCGTGGAAGGCCCTCGCCACCCCTGCTGGTAAAGATGCCCGCGTGAGCTTCTCGCCATACGTTTGCGACCTGATCGGAGAAGCCATGATAATAAATCCCGACACGTCCGCTCCAGATCGCGGGATTGATCGGGTGCGGGTTGGCAAGGTCTGGAACGCCGTAAATGTGCAGCTCTACCGGATGCCCCTCCTGAGCGAGCGACGAAATGGCATCAACGGCGAGATCGATGCCCTTGGACCAGATCAGGCGGGAAACGGTAGCGAAACGGAATGGTGGCATTGTTGGCAGTTCAGTCACCCTGAACTCGTCCGGGTCGACGCCAGCACCCATAAAAATAGAGGTTTTGTGACCGCCCGCGGCAATCCAGTCAAGAAGACCGTCCGAACTGTTCTCAAAGATGAAGTGAGATCTTTTGCGGGAGGCAAGGCTCAAGATCCCCAAGACCAGCCGGCGCGTTAGCCGTGCCTTGAGGGATTCGGAGATGCCGAGAAGTCCGACGCCGGTCACGACGTATACGAATTTGCAGGACCGAAAGAAGCACTGGACGAGCGTAAGGATAAGACACATCCGCAAGGAATACACGACGACCACGGACGGATTCACCTTGCGGAGCGTAGCTGCAAACCACAGCGCTTCGCCGATGATCGATTGAGGCGAATTATGAGCCCTGATAGTGGGGCTAGAAATGGTCTTCACTCCATCGATCCGGCTTCGGTCGCCACTCCGTGGCTCGGGGATGATGGTAATGACTTCTGCTTTTGTGGCTCTTGATGCCTCGATCGCGGGAGAAAAATGTCTAAAAAGAAATTCCTCGCTGCTCGCGATTAAACAAATCGGATTCACCCCCGCACCGCCCCGTGATGCAAAACTTCAAATAATATTTGCGCCTATAACAATTTCTGTCGTGATTGATGCGGCGAACGAACCGGCTTTGACGCGCAAATCCTGCGTTAGAGCGCTCTAGAGGACGCAATTCAACTCTGCATCGACCAGCACTCACCTGGAGCGTCAGCTTACGGGAGTCTCGGGTCTTCGGCTCGCTTTGCGGTCTCGTGCAAGACTAGTTCGGATAGCTGTCATTGCGTTTCCTTCGCGGAGATTCCGACTCGATCTCCATGTAAATCCGTTCGCTAAAGAACGCTCTGACGAGGACGGTACGTGAGGTACGAACAATCGCGGCTCACATCGGAGTGTGTCATTTCCGCTTCAGATTTGAGCGTTTCGTACAAACGCCCACGCGCTGCCGTCTCGGTCAGCCCATAAAGCGGCGGGTCAGAGAGCTAACGATATCGACGGCGAAGGCTATAACAACAGTGGGAGAACGAACCGCGCTTGCGCAGCCTATTTGTGATTTCAAGTGGCCCCACTTTTGTCGGCTCGTTACCCTTCGGGCTTCCAGGGCCTAGCGGCGTCCCAACAACTATTGCCGTGGAATCTCACGACCTCCCTCCCTGCTGATCGCCATTCGGTGCCGGTACCGGACGAGATCCGCCGCGGCGATCGTGATGCCGCTCCGGGCGAGGCGCTCACGATTTCATCCGACATCATCGTCGCGAGTGCTTTCACGATTGCGGCGATGTCGTCGTCGACCATGTCGTGGTAGCTCAGGGCCTCTCGATCGGCCGGAAGCGTGCGACCCATGAACGGTCGCTAACGCAGCCAGCAGCCGGCGCCCAACAGACACACCAATTCCTGCTTCTCGTCGTTCATTGTAGCGTAGAAGAACTGGTCTGGTCGGATGGCCCAATCCGCTCGTAGCGCATTCCTTTGCTTCGCCGATCTCTCACGATACGATTCTCGGGGAATGACATACTCAGCCGTTTGGCCGGTGCCCAGCTTGTCGGCACCAAGCTCCAACATGCATTCCGTACTCTCTGAACGGTTCGCCGCCGAGACGAAACGACGAGCAGCTCATCGGTCACTCCAAGCGTCTGTCTTCTCCCGCTGCAGCTGCCCGCTGAGAATGCCAACTACAAACACGTACAGCCAGCCTTGATAAAAATCAAACAGGTGCGAGTTGAAGACCGAGCTTGCAATGTTCTGAACGACGGCAACAAAGCCGATCCACGCCAGGAAATTCCCGTTCGGTCCCATCATCCCTGCACGGAACAGCCAGAGATGAGCCCCCCACATACCAAAAAGAATCACGCCACCAAGCATTCCCCATTGGATCGCGACGGCAAGCGTCTGATTATGCGGGTTGTCAACTACCAAGCCCGTCAGGCCATCATGTCCCGCCCCCGCGGCAGCGAACAGGCTTCTGGTCGATCCGGTCCCGTGCCCGAGAACCGGTGCGGAACGCACGAAGCCGATCGACTTGCGCCAAAACTCTAGACGCTCGGCGCCACCGGCGGGATAGCCGTCAGCTGTGAACACAGCGTTCGCGCGATAGCTGTCGATTTCCTTGAACAGTCGAGTCGTCTTCGTTTGCAGATTCGGTGACGTCGCCAGCAATCCGGCCGTTAGCGCGCAGATCCCCGCGAAGAACGCGAACAACGACCATCCTCGAACATAGCGGAATGCAAGCAGCGTCAACATTATCGGCAAGTAGATGAAAGCGGTGCGCGCGACGTTGACGAACGCGAGATTAGCAAGAAAGGCGGACGACGCTGCGCAAAGAAGAAGCGCCTTGCTTCGTCGTCCGCTACGCAGCGACTCGGCGGCAAGCCCCAGCAAGACGACCGCGATGAGAACGAATCCCTGACTTTGGTCGATATAGTTCTTGACCGGAACTCCTGCCTCCCTCGCTCCGATCAGATGGAAGACTTTAGGCGAGATGAACAAAACAAACGAGAATGCCAGCAGACCCAAGCTGGAAGCAACATAGGTCACGAACACCATCCGGGCGCAACCCGATTTTCGAAAATGCAGGGCGAGCGGTAGCACCCAGAGCAATTTTGCGACCTTCTCGAACGCATGCAATCGGTCCGACCACGGCACCTCATGGACCCAGGTCATCCCGATTGCCGCAACTCCGAAGAGCGCGACCGGAAGCGCGTACGCAGGTCGCGTCCAATCTTTAGTCAACTCGAGCGGACCGTACGTGATCAGGACCATGAGCAATACGGGGATTGCCAAGATGGTTGTGGCGGACGTGGACCACGGAAGGGCCGCAGCCAAGATCATGATGGTGAAATCGATCACGCGCACTCGAACGTTCCAGTCTTGACGTTCCTTCGGACCACTCCAAACGAAAACAAGATGCCCAAGCTGGCCGAAGGGGTTGTCCAAATTGGGAGCTTTATAATTATCGATCCGGGCGTCGGGCTGTTTGGGCATCATGCTGGGTCGTAGCTCTCAACTGAAATGAAGGAAGGGAAGGGAACGGTATGTTCCGGACGAAAACAACCAAAAGCAGATGTTGCCCGTCACAAGTGACAGACAGCGGCCAGAAATTCATTATGTCGCGGCCGACAGCGCTACTGCCACGACCCAACTTGGCCGCCACGACCACACTCGATCAAAGATCGATCCGTCATCATGCAGTTTGCCATGCAGCAATCATCAGAGACGCAAGAATAAGCACCAGAATTACATAAAGCAGAAGTTAAGAGATCAAGTCGTCATCACGTTCGAACATTATATCTCCCATCTCCGTCGGCCGCGGTTCGGGCTGGGACAGCAGGCTGACTTTGCGAGCGCTTTGGGCGCCTTCCCCGATGAACACTGTACCCAACGAACGAACAATCTCCTTTCGCGCCCGGGAGTCTGGTCTCGGCTTCACATTTGCTTCGTCTTGCCTTCGCATTGGAGCGTTTGGTGCAATGGATTTATGCAAGAAGCTGCGCATTTGCGCTCAAATCCTGCGTTGGCCGGCCTCGCCATGTTTAGATCCGGTGCGGGTGTTTGTCCTCTACAGCGCGAAGCGCTCGCGACGATTCGAAGGCGTCCACCTCCTCATCCGGAAACTTCTCGGCCTTCAGGTCCAACCTGTACCGCGCCTCTTCCAGCTCGCCGGTCAGAGGACACAGTCTTCGAACGTGCTCGACGAGCTGATGTGCTTGTCGATGAGCTGCTGCAGCTCGTGCCTGAACTGAAATTTGCTAACGGTCCCGCGCGCTCACGCCCCGACCGGCGCCTTCCACCGCATCAAGCGCCGCTCCACCGCCTCGAGCACGGCGTTGAACGCTGTCCGATCACCGTGATGCCCAGGATGCCGAGATACATCTGCGGGATCGGGAAGCTGTACTGGCCGTTGATGATGAGATAGCCGAGCCGACCACATCGGGAAGCACTTCCGTGTGCGCGGCCCGCTCAATATCTCGCCGCCGCCGCAGGGCCGGCCGGTCTATGTCCAGGCCGGCTCGATGGACGGGCCTTTGCGGCGCGAACTTTGCGGAAGCCATCTTCACCGCGCACCAGACCTTGGCCAGCGCGCAGGATTTCTATGCCGACATCAAGCGCCAGGCGCGCATTCGATCGCAGCCCCGATCCGATCAAGATCCCTGCCCGGGATCTCGCCCTGCATCGGCAGCACCCAACCGAAGCCGACAGACTCCAGGAAGAGTTCAAGCTCTGATCCAGCCGCAGTTCTCGGTTCCGCCAGATGACCGGGCTCGACCTCACCGGCTTCGATCTCGATGGCCCCTTCCCGCGCCACCTGATCGACACTCGATGGCGCGCATTGCGTCGCAAGCCGCTTCAAGCTCATCGTCGACATGGTCGATCGCGAAAAGCCGACGATCCGTCAGCTCGTGCAGCGCCTTGCCGGCACACGCGGCCATTGGGTCATCGCCGGCCCGACGGAAAAGATCGACCTGCTTCGAGAATGGCGCCGCCGACGGCTTCAACGTCATGCCGCCATGGTTGCCGGGAGGATTCGATCTGTTCGCCGAAGAGGTAGCACCTATCCTGCGCAAACGCGGCCTGTTCGGTCACGATTACACGGGGACGACGCTGCGCGAGCAGTACGGCCTGGACCGTCCGGAGAGCGTGTTCTCGAGCTCGATTCAGGCAATTGCGTGATCGCCTGACGTCGCCTGCATCTCCCGGATATGACGAATCTTCTCGTTGCGACCATCTTTCGATAGTGGTGTGTCGACTTCGCTGTCCTTCTTCGTCGTACAACCGGTTTGGCTCTCTGGAGCGTTGCCTCGGCTTTGGATTGCGTCCTTTTTGCTGTCCTCGACCTAAGACATAGCCGGCAGGTATCCCGAGCGGGCTAAGACGTGCAGCGGCGCGGCGTTGTCCGGGTGTCGCAAGAGGTTGAGCACGCGGCGCTTGAGTTGCATGAACTCACTCGCGGTGACAAGTTCGGTGTTCCTCGGCCGCGCAAATAGTAGGTGGATATCGTCGATCACCCGCCCGGGTCCCCCGCTCATGACGATAATCCGGTCGGCCAGGAACAGCGCTTCTTCGATATCGTGAGTGACAAAAACGGTCGTTGTCGGGATCTTAGTCCGGATCTCGAGCAGCACCTCCTGCATCATGCTGCGCGTTTAGGCGTCCAGCGCGCTGAACGGCTCATCCATCAACAGAATCCGCGGATGACCGAGCCGGTCGATCACCTGAAGCGGGCGATTAACTTTCGTAACAAAGCGCTCACGGTCAGTTCAATCCGGAGAGCGACGCCGAAATCCCGCATTTTCTCAAAATCGACGCGAGCAGTGGAAGCGCTTTGCTATGTCGTGACCGCGCTCGAGCTGCCGGTCTGCGAGGAGGGTCTCTCAAGCGCGTCCGGTTGAATCCTATACTCCGAGATATCGTATGGCCTATGACTAAACGTGCAGCAGGGAGGCATCGAATCAACCAGGCAACTGTGTGGATACGCGACGCCAGCGGCCGGATTGCCACGACAGGGACGCACCAGGTGCGCGGGCCGCTCAGTTAACTGACGAGGCGCATGATGGCTTCAGGCGCGTCGATGAACGCATAGGGATTGAAGAACTGGCGACGCCACAGGAAATTCCGGTCGACTTCGCTGAGCGCGGCCTCGTCGCAAACCAGGGCCCAGTGCTCCTTGATGGCCTTGATTTGTGCAGTAGCGATAATGATCGCTTCCCCCTCATTGAGCAGGAACAAGGGCGCGGCTTTAAGGCAGAGCGCAACTTGCGCTCGCACGCTCCTGTCCCATGATCAACATGGCCTGCGATGCCTCCCCGCCCGTCCGATTTTGCGGGCAGATGTCATAGGCAGGCGTGAGCGTAAGCTCGGCACCATTCCAGAACGCGGCGTGGTTTCGCGCGTGGTCGTCAGTGTTGCCGGACAGGATGTTGAACTCGAGCCTGCCAAAGAGCTCCTTCAAGGTCTCTTTAGATGACGTGAAGCGGTGACGAATGACGGTCGCAAGCTGCTCGTAGCTTGCATAGCGGGCCATCATTTCGTCGAGCTCAAGCAGCGTGAGCGCCGACACCATTGACTTCCGGCGCCAGCCTTCTCGGGCTTTTTCATGGTCGAAGCGCTCGATAAGCAGCACATCCGTTCCAGCGGCGCGCCTGAGGGTCCGGGCGCGACGGCAAGACCGATGATGGCCGCCAGGCGCATGGCGTCGAATTCTGCTTTTACCACGCCGAAGAGGTCGTTCTGGACGTGTCGAATTCAAAAAGAGCAACGAGGGATTTGACAATCACCTGGCGGACATCGCGCGAGCCTGTCTGACAGGGACCGGCGGAGGCCCGATCGCGGCCGGGGTTGCCAGGCGATTCAGGCAGGCCGTGGCGGATCGTGAGATCTACGCCTTCGACTATGATCGTATGCTGAGCGGACTACTTGATGTGCAGCCAGCGTCCGTTCTCGACGTTCTATTTGACGGGGACGAACGAGAGCAGCGGCTAGTTTTTGGCGTTTTCGAACGCTTGCACGAACATCGGTCCAACCCAGCAGACGCGATCTCATGCGCAGCCCTCATCGCCTGGTGTGATCGGAACCGCAACAAGCGCTACCTGCAGGCCGCTTCGATCGTCAGGTTTGCGCGCCGCGCCCGAGAAAAGCGCACCACAGATATGGTCAGACCAGGCGAACGCCCTACTCGCTAACGCACCAGATCCCAAGTCTGTGCTGGCGGTGTTCGTCGAACGGTTCCGACCGATGAGTTGGAGCGGCTCCCGAGCCGCGCTGATCGAGGCGAACGCTCGCTTGCTCGACGAGCTCGACCCCGAGATCTCGGACAAACTGATCTCGTTCGTCAACGAAGCAAGGGATCGATTTGCACGAGACGTTGCCGCTGAGCGACAGTGGGAGACTGAGCGCGATCGAACCCGAGACGAGCGGTTCGAATGAGTTCGGCGGGGCACCAACGGTCCGATGTTCGACCGAGTCCATACGCCCGACTTGAGCTAGCGCAAAGGTCTCGATATTGGACGTTATCGAGACAAAGCTCGAACCGAAGCCCGCCCTGCTTGTGGACATCCGCACGCCTGCGTTGTGCGCGACCCGAACCCTGCTATCCTACTTGCACCGATCGGCGATGATTTTGAACGAGAGCGATCCGGCTAGGGCGAAAAAAGTGAATCGGTTGCGACACGGGCTGTTCGGTTTAACCATCATCGTGCAAGTGGCAGGAGCGGCCGTTGCTTATCTTGTCCCTGCGCATTCGGAAGCCGGATTGATCGCAACTCTGTTTTCCTCAGCTATCGCGGTGGGGCTCTATGCCTCGAATGCAGTGGAAGCGCGAAAGCTGAAGGAGCGCCTTGATACCATGTCAGTAGCCACAAACCTGTTCAATTTGCAAAATTTCACCTGAACGAGCGGACCTTCCCCCTTCTGCGATCGCGCTTCGTCCCGCCCTCTGGTTCGCAGGTCTCGCTCTGATTCGTTTCAATTGGAAACTCCGACGCAGGCGAAACCGGTCCCGCAGCTGTTGGCTGCGCCCTTCTGAAAGTTTGTCGGCAGCCAATGGACCACAGTAGAGGTGTTCACCAAGCCGTTGCCGGACCCGCCGGCGCCGGTGAGGCGCACGCTTGGACGGCGGACATATATGAGTCAGCCCGACGGCAAGGCGGAAGTCCATTGGACGAGTGCTCAACACGAAATTTTTGCAACGCCGGTCGAAAGCCCTGCGGTGACTAACATGGTCGTGACAAAACCTGCTAAGAGGGTGCGGTCCCGGAAAAAGTAAAGCTCGCGCTGGCCTAGGGACGCACGGCGCGGCGCGCGATGACCCCGACCCGGATGTCGCGGAAGTAAATCAGCTAAGTCTCATGGTTGGGATTGCTAATCACCCACCGGGCCGACGGTCAGCAGCCGTGGTCCCATGGTTTGCGACGCGCTCCCACCTGCCGCAATGCGAAGAAGTTCGGCATCGCTCAATACCCGAACGCGGGCCCGGCGATCCGCAAGCTTAGCGGCCTCGAATGCCTTGACGGCGCAGGCAACCACCTTCGAAATTTCGGCCGCATCGACGGGTGTTAGACGGCCCGTGGCACCGCACTCATCACCTCGGACATCGCATCGGCAGCATCGCGGGCAGAGTTGATCGGCCGCAATTGGAAAGTCACGGGCCGATCCTTGGCCGGAGGCATGATGCGGTCGAGGCACCATCGCATCGCTATTGGATGGCCCTTTTTGCCCATTTGAATGGCCTTCCGCATGATCTCTTCGGCTTCGCCGTTGAGCATCGCCTCGCAGAAGACGGTTGTGGCATTCCTCGAGCCCTTCGGGCGGCCATTTGGATTTCCAGAAATAACCTTCGGGAATCGCCCCGCCTGCTTTTTTCTGTATTTCAGGTGACATCGTTCCGCTCCCGCGTTTATGCAACCTCCGATGTGAGGCGTGGAGGTGCAATCACGTTGGAAGCGCTTGTGACATATCGCCCCCACGCTCCCATCAATTGCCGCCGCTTCTTCAATGCATTCCCGCGTCGATAAGCTTGCTCTGTTTCATCGCCCACCTTGTGAGCCAACGCCATCTCGGCAATGTCTCGTTCGAAACGTGTCTCGTCACCCGCCCAATCGCGGAAACTGGACCGGCAACCGTGCGTCGTCATCGCCGGATAAACTGCTTTAAGTGCGTGGAGCACGGCATTCATGCCGAGCGGCTTGGTGTAGTCCTTCGACCACTGCCCGGCAAACACGTAGGCATCGGGCGCGGCGTCCTTCGGAATGACCGCTTTCAAGATCGCGATAGCGCGGTCGCAGAGCGGCACTTCGAAATCCTTGCCTTCAGGATCGTCCTCCGTCTTCATCCGGTCCGCCGGGATGGTCCAAAGCCGTTCCGCGAAGTCCACCTCGCGCACGCGCATGAAACGGGCTTCACTGGTCCGCACGGCTGTTAGGATGATGTATTCAGCGGCAAGGTTCACGGCCGTGTCGGCCGCTTCGTGCTTGCCGTGCAGTGCCCGCACGATGCCGGGCACGTCCTTGTAGGGCGCGGCCTTGTGGTGGCGCTTTGACCGCTTCGGCTTCGGCAAGAGCGGCTTCAAGGTCTTCCACATGGCGGGGTTCTTGCTGGATCGGAGCCCCTTGGCATCCGCAACGTCGAGCACGCGCTCAATCCGGCTTCGCGTCTCACGCGCCGTGCGGTTGATCCTCATCCATATCGGCGATAGGATCGCCAACACGTCGTTGGTGGTGATGTCAGCAAGCTTCTTCGCCCGGATGGGTTTGCATCGCACCTCAAGGTCCCGCTTCCAGTCCGCGAGCGTATTCTTGCCTTTGAAGCCTGCCTTGATCGATGCCAAGAAGGCATCGGCGAATTCTCCGAACGTGGTGCCTGCCACCGCTTCGGCCCGTCGCTCCGTCGCCGGGTCCTTACCCTGGAGCAGCATCTTGCGGGCGTCTGCTGCCTTGAGGCGAGCATCGGCGGGCGACAAGCCGTCCTTGCCCTTCCCCTTGGCTGGGCCAAGACCGATCTCTCGGCGCTTGCTGGTGCCGCGCACACGGTACAGGAAAATCCATTGGCGCCGCCCGTGTGCGCCGGCCTCGATTGCGAGGTAGAGCCCACCGCCATCGCTGTAGCGTCCGGGCTTAGCGATTGTCTCCGCTTCACGCGCGGAGAGCTTGTGCAACTGCCTCTTGGCCATTCCCGCCCCACCATCCGCCCCACCATTGAACACGGATCGCGGCGAATTCCGGCGAACTTCCGTGAACGATGGCGGAATGTAATGCGGGAATTATAGCAGAACTAACAAGCGGTTAGAAGCTATCAGCGAGCCGCAGTGAACGCCTGCGGAATTGCCCCGCAGACGGGGTGATGCCAGTCGCGCCTTACTTTTTTCTGCGGGGCCACTGTCTCCCATCGGATTACATTCCCCAGTCCGGATAGCGATTGTCATACGGATCAGGCTGACGATCGAATGGTGCTGGGTGGTAGGGGATCGGCCGCCCAGGCGTTGCGTAGGCAAAGCCAGGAACAGTATCTACGACCACGCCTTGCTTGCCGCGCACAACCCCATGTCGGCGGTGTGAGTGAGAGGCCGCAGCGGCGCTAGCCGATGCACACAAAGCGATCAAAAGGATCAGGGCTGAGATCGACCGCATCGTATCTCGCTCCCGTCGATTGCTGCGCACGTACAATTACCACGCCAGCATGGCCTGCCGTAGCTGATCCAGAGGCCAAGCTCCGTGCTCTCGCCGACCCGCCTGATGGTGAAGACGGCTCGAGGATGTCGCTGATGTCATCCTTGTCGATGCCGAGGAAGTTATCGGACACTTTGAACAGAACTTCGTTGCCTTGCGCACGGTCGAGACCACGAACTGCGCAACCCGTACCGGGCATCGCGTCGACAGCGTCCTCCACCATATGGACGATCAGTTAGTGCAACTGGCCCTGCTGATTATTTCCGAACGACATGGCCGTGGAGCTGGGCGGCCGAGCCGGACTTCGCAACCTCGTGTGCGATCATCCGGCTAGCGCTGGGAAGCCAAGAAGGCCGCCCCGCTGAGTCTTCGGATTGGCGCTAGTGGAAACGCCCGCCTTCGCAGTGCCGGTATTCTTGACGGCTGCGACGATCGCGACACTTCCGGTAGTTGCGCCACGACATGGGTACACGTCGAAACGTTAAGACTGGCTAAAGCAGATCATTCGAATCGCGCGCGACACAACCAAGGATGCGCGGCAAGTTGCCACATACACGGAATCCGCGATCACGCTGCGCCTGACCGCGCCGCGCCGCCCAGCCACTCGCGCCCTTCCGCATAAAGCTTCTCGACCTCGGCGCCGGTCAGGCCGGGCATGTCGCGCTTGACCTTGTAGCCGATCAACTCCTGCATGTAGCCGAGGTGGCGGTAACCTTCGGGAAGCGCCGCCAAGCGCTCAGCCTCGAGCCGGAGGACCGCGGCGGGATCGATCGGATCGAGCCGGTCCTTCTCATAGATCGGCTGGCGGCGGACGATGCCCCATTGGCCCTGCCGCTTCTCCAGGAAATCGTAGAAGCGTCCGGTGCAGACCACGTCGCAGACGACGTCGTGGACCGGCGCCCGCTGCGAGATCGTCATCTTGGTCTGCGCGATGGCGCGCTCGCCGGCGAGATCGATGCTGGTGCCGCCGAGGAAGTGCAGGATGCGCACACCCTTGGCAAAACCTTCGCGGCTCACCCGGATGAAGTCCGCCGCCGGGCCCTGAAACCAGGTCGCCGACATCCAGCCCTCCGCATGCCAGACTGTGGCAAAGCGCTCCCAGTCACCAGCGTCGCGCCAGACCACCCAGTTCTCGAGGAGATCGCGGATAGCGAGGCGATCGAGCTGTGACTGATCGAGCATGGGCAAATTCTCCGGACAGATCCGGCCGCCTCGCGACCGTTTCCATCACCTATGGAGGACGAATTCCGCGGCCGTCAAGCGCGCCGGACCAACAACAAAAATCCGG
Source organism: Bradyrhizobium sp. UFLA05-108 (assembly GCF_059803455.1). Lineage (NCBI taxonomy): Bacteria > Pseudomonadati > Pseudomonadota > Alphaproteobacteria > Hyphomicrobiales > Nitrobacteraceae > Bradyrhizobium > Bradyrhizobium sp. UFLA05-108. The sequence continues at coordinate 53,335 of NZ_JBANAZ010000019.1, forward strand.
CACACCCTCGTCGGCGCGCCGGATTAGTTCGTCACGACGTTCTATGTCTTGCGCCGCAGCTTCGTTATGCCGCGGGCGCCTTCGTTACGCCGCGGGCGCCTTGCTTACGCCGCGGGCGCCTTGGGCGTGCGGTTGCGGGAGTTGCGCTGGAAGAACAGTGCCTGGCTCGCCACCGCCGAGACCATCGCGGGCTGGAACGGCTTTGAGATCAGGAACGCCGGCTCCGGCCGCTCGCCGGTAAGGAAGCGCTCCGGATAAGCGGTGATGAACACCACCGGCACCTCGAAGCTGCGCAGGAGCTCGTTGACTGCGTCAAGGCCCGAGGAGCCGTCGGCAAGCTGGATGTCTGCGAGGATCAGGCCGGGCCGCTTGTTCTTGGCGAGCGCCACTGCATCCGCATGCGTGCGGGCCACGCCGACAACGTTGTGCCCGAGATTCTTCACGAGGCTCTCGAGGTCCATCGCGATGAAGGTCTCGTCCTCGATGATCAGCACATCGGTCGCGATCTCCGCCGCCATCTCGCGGCCTGCAGCATCCGCGAGCTTGCGCGTTTCGCCGACGTCGGTGCCGAGGATGAAGGCAACCTCTTCCTCCGAAAATCCCTCGAGCGACAGCAGCAGGAAGGCCTGGCGCGGCAAGGGCGTAATGTTCGACAGCCGTCGCTCCGGCGGCATCGGCAACGTCGTCACCTCAGCATCGTCGTTGAGCGAGACCGAATTCCAGATCTGGGTGAACAGCCGGAACAGGCCGGCACGCGGTCCGTGGCTCTCATCGAGCACCGACGGATCCCCGAGCATGGCTTCCAACATGGCTGCGACATAGGCGTCGCCGGACGGCTGGCTGCCCGTCAGGGCACGCGCGTACCGGCGCAACAACGGCAAGTGTTCAGCAACAAGCTGTGATCGGGACATCCCCACTCCATTCGTCTTCGGGCCAGACATCGGCCAGGGGCGGCCCGGGTTCCCCTGCTGGCGTGACTACGCTTCAACCACAGAAAAGTTCCGGAACGGCTGGAACTTTTTGTGCAACTTCGCATTAGGCCTTACTAGGGAACGGCTCCCGGTTGAGAAAATTTCTCGATTTGACAGTGACTTAACTCGGGGAAACGTGGAACAGGTCATGAAAGATCTCAAATCTCAAGCCAGTAGAAACACGACCCCCGGCAAGGGAGGGCTGACACCGGAAATCCAATCCCGGATCGGCCATCAATTGCGCGCCATGTACGACGACGTCGTGCGGCAGGGGGTTCCCGAGCGGTTCGCCGAGCTGATCAAGAAGCTTGATGCGCCGGGAGGAACACCCCAAGATCAAACCAATGGGGGATCCAACGACAACAATGGGAGGGACTAATGCCTCTCACGGAATCCCTGCGCGACGACATCCTGGCAGCAGTCCCGAGCCTGCGCGCGTTCGCCATCTCACTGAGCGGCAATGCCGACAGAGCCGACGATCTGGTCCAGGAGACGTTGTTGCGCGCACTCGCCAACATCGACTCGTTCCAGCCTGGCTCGAACCTGCCGGCCTGGCTGTTCACCATCCTGCGCAACCTGTTCCGCTCCGACTATCGCAAGCGGCGGCGGGAGGTGGAGGATGCTGAAGGCAACTATGCCAAGACGCTGAAGACCCAGCCGTCGCAGAATGCGCATCTTGAGTTCGAGGAGTTTCGTGCAGCCCTCGACAAGCTGCCCCAGGACCAGCGCGAGGCGCTGATCCTCGTCGGTGCGTCCGGCTTCTCCTATGAGGACGCGGCCTCGATCTGCGGCTGCGCGGTCGGCACGATCAAGAGCCGCGTCAATCGCGCGCGCTCGAAGCTCGCGGCACTGCTGTATGTCGACGGCGCCGAAGATTTCGGCCCCGACGAGACCGTGCGCGCCGTGATCGGCGGCAGCGGCGGCTGACGGACAACTTAGGTCGGTGGTGGACAAGGAAAAGGCGGCCACTTCCGTGGCCGCCTTGGCGTGCGTGAGTGATGACTTCGGACAGTGATGACTTCGGACGCCTTTCCTTCTCCCCTTGCTTACCTTGCGCGAGAGGAAGCGGAAATCGCGGCGACTTCAGCGCACCGGCCTGACCGGCGCCGAGAATTTTTCCGTGCGGTCGCGCTCGGTCATGTCCACGACGGTCTCCATCGGCGCGGTCAACTCGTAGACGTAGGAGGCATCGGTGAAGTAGCGCTTGGCGGTGCCGCCGAGCGCTTCGGGCGCGACGCGGTCGAGCAGGATCAGGCCGAAATCGGAATCCGCGCGCCGCGTCGCCTCGCTGGTGTTGAACTCCTCCCAGCGGAAATGGAAGACCGTATCGGGCGCCTCGCCCGTCACCGTCCAGTTCGCAGTGATGTGAGGATGCTTGCCGACCAGCGACAGGCCCTCGTCGGAATGCGAGGCGAGCTCGAAGAACAGCAGCGACAGGCTCTGCGCGGCACGCGCACTGACCGCGATGTCGGGCCCGCTGATGGCGATGCGATCGGCATGCGGAATGGCGCGCGCCTCGAACAGGCCTTTCAGCTTGACGCCCTGCCACTGGCTCTCGCTGAGCAGCGAAACCACGTTGGACATCGCGTGAATGCGCCCGATCAACAATTCACGCGCCACGTCGATGTCGGAGCCGTGGCGCAGCGTGCGCGTCACGATCGACTGGATCACCGCCAGAATGTTCTTCACGCGATGATTGAGCTCGTCGATGACGGCCGTCAATCGGCGCTCGAAACCGATCCGCACCTGGATTTCGCGGCTGAGCCTCAAGTTGTTGTAGGCGACATAGCCGAACAGACCGCACACCATCGCCGTGATGGCGAAGCCGATCGCCGCGACGATGACTGCGGTCTGCTCGGCACGCCGCGCCGAATTGGTCTTGGCGAAGTAGCTGAGCTGCCAGTCGCGGCCGCCGAAGCTGACCGTGCGCGTCGAGGAGGGCTGTGGACCATCCTGCGAGATGGTCCGCGCGCTGACGACGCCCTGATCGTTGGCGATCAGCTCGCCGCCCGTCGCGCGCGGATCGCGCAATGCGACGGAGAACAGCGACATGTCGTCATTGGTCAGCATCAGCGAGGCGAGCTCGTAGGAAAACGTGATGAAGCCCGCAGGCTCCGTCGCCCCTTCCGGAATGACGGGCGCGGCCACGATGATGCCCATGGGTCCGTTGGGACGGAGCAGCGGCACCGGATCGGAGGCGACCGACTTCTTCTCGGCCATGGCGCGCGCCAGCATCGCGCCGCGCACGCCGTCCTGATCGAAGCTGCGGCCGGGCAGCGCCTTGGTCTCCTCACTGCGCGGCTCGAGATCCATCAGCACGTTGATCGGCTGGGTGATCTTCGTGGTGTCGAGCGGCGTGTCGTCGTAGTTGCGGATGCTCGCATTGGGAAAGCCGGCGGAGCTGAGCGCCACCTGCGCCGCGCTCAGCTCCGCCGGCTTGAGCCGTGCGATCCAGGATGCGACCACGAAATCGGTCTTGAAGGCATAGATGGCGGAGCGCAGCGGCTCCAGCATGTTCGGCTTGATCACGGCGGGCGTGCGGAACAGGCCGGAGGCGACGCGCGCCAGAAGCTCGCGCTCGGTCAGTCGGTCCTGCACCAGGCTTGCATGAACGTCGATCGCGCGGGCCAGCGCGATGCGATCGATCGCCAGCTCCTGATCGTGGACGCGATAGGCCGCGAGCCCGGAGAGCAGTATCCCGAGCAGCGCGATAAAACCGATGATGAATCCCAGCCGAACCACTCGTTTACTCAGAAGGTGAGAGGCTGGCGAATAACACGGAGCATCTGAACGCCGCTCGAACGGCCAATTGCCGAAAGAGAATGAGACCCCACGGAAGACGATAATGAAGGAGGAGCCATCGTGACGCAACTTGGGTTGACCGGAATGCTTAATCCGCCAGCCTGGGCGTCAGCGCTCCGGGCACCGAAGTAAGTTAATCACCGTGGCGAACATTGGTTCCGCGGAGACACATTTTGCCGCAGATATTAACGGGCAGATACTAACACTCGTGTCAGACTTGGCTGATGTCGCCAGGCGTCCGACCTGCCCTTCAATCCGTCCTCGTCAGCCCGCCCTTTTCAACCCGCCTTTGGCCTCGATGAAGCCGATGATGCGGTCGAGCCCCTCGCTCTTCTTCAGGTTGGTCATGACGAACGGCCGCTCGCCCCGCATCCGCTTGGCATCAAGCTGCATCTTCTCCAGCGAGGCGCCGACATGCGGTGCGAGGTCGATCTTGTTGATGACCAGGAGGTCGGAGCGCGTGATGCCCGGCCCCCCCTTGGACGGGATCTTGTCGCCCGCGGCCACGTCGATGACATAGATGGTGATGTCGGCGAGCTCCGGGGAAAAAGTGGCAGCGAGATTGTCGCCGCCGGACTCGATCAGCACCAGATCAAGTCCGGGAAATTTTGCGCGCATATCGGCAACCGCCGCCAGATTCATCGAAGCGTCTTCGCGGATCGCGGTATGCGGGCAGCCGCCGGTTTCGACGCCGGCGATGCGGTCCGGCGTCAGCGAGCCCGAGCGCACGAGATATTCCGCATCCCACTTGGTGTAGATGTCGTTGGTGATCGCCGCGATATCGTAGCGCTCGCGCATGGACTTGCAGAGCAGATCCATCAGCGCGGTCTTGCCCGATCCGACGGGACCGCCGACACCGACACGCAGGGGGCCGTGAGAAGTCGCCATATCGATTGCACTTTCCTTGTATCGTCGTCCTGGCGAAAGCCGGGACCCATTACCACTGAACTCTGCTGTTGCGGCGGGCTGCGGCCACAGCCGTGCATAACCACGAGCCTTTGTGGTTATGGATCCTGGCTTTCGCCAGGACGACGACGGACTCTGCCGCAGCCATCACGACCTGAACAGCCGCGTATATTGGGTCTCGTGCCGCAGGCTTGCGAGATCGGCGCGGAACGTCGCGCTGCCGAGATCGTCCAGGGTCGCGCTCAACGCGCGCGCGGCGGTCGCGGCAACGGCGACCTCCAGTGAAGCGAGCACACGCTGGCTGTCGGTCTGCCCGAGCGGGATCAGCCGACTCGCCGCCGAAATCCAGTTCGAGACCAGCGCGTGCAAAAAGGCGTGCAGCGTGGGCTCGAGCCGAATGCCATGGGCGCTAGCGACCACGCCGACCGCGACGGGATAGACCAGTGGCCCTGCGCAGGCCGTGACCATCGCGTCCAGCCCATCCGCATTCCAGGCTGCGCGCGCGATGTCGATGAAGGCGCGGCCCTGCGCGGTGGTCTCGAGCTGCCGCTCGCGCGAGGGCACGAAGGCGGCCGCAAGCTCCGCAGTTTCGCGCAAGCGAGCCTCATCGCCCGCCTCCACCGCGCGAAACGCCTGCACCAGGAAGGTGGCATCGCAAAAGCCTGCGCCATCGCCGAGCATCGCGTCGAGCCAGTTCGCGAGCGTTGCCGTATCGGTGATGTCGCCCGCCTCCACCGCCCATTCGATGCCGCTGGAGTAGGAGAACCCGCCGACGGGAAACGCCGGCGACAGCCACGTCATCAGCCGGTAGAGCGCCGCCGCCTCACGCTCGGTCAGGCCGGTGTCAACCGGCTCATTTGTGGTCATGAGCATGGCCGTGGCCGTGATGATGGTCGGGATGCTCGCAATGCGCGTCGTGGTGATGATGGTGACCGTGATCATGCGCGGCATGATCATGGTGGTGATGGTCATCATCGTGGTGGTGATGCCCGTGGCCATGATGCGCATGGTCATCATGCCGATGATCATCAGCATGCGCGTGGCCAGCATCGGCATAGGCGCCGCCTTCAGGATCGAAGGGAGCCTCGATCTCGATCACCCGCGCACCCAAACCTTTCACCATCGCCTGGATGACGTGATCCTTTCGGATACGCAGGCTCTTCGCCATGATCTGCGTCGGCAGGTGCCGGTTGCCGAGATGCCAGGCGACGCGGATGAGATGGTGCGGATCGTGGCCGCGGATCTCGAGCAGCGGCTCGGGAGCGGCGACCACCTCGACCAGCCGGCCGTCCTCCAGCACCAGCGCATCGCCGCCGCGCAGCGCGACGGCGTTTTCCAGGTCGAGCAGGAATTGAAGACCGCGGGTGCCCGTCATCGCCATGCGGCGACGGTGCCGGTCGTCGAAATCGAGCACGACGGTATCCGCCGCTGCTTCCGTGAAGCGGTGCTGCCCCCTGACCTGCGTCGCCCGGATCATGTGCTTTTCCCTGTTACCGAGTCTCGACCTTTTCCGGCGTGATCACTTCCACCTTCGGCGGCGCCGCAAAGCACTTCACCGCGACGCGGCCGAAGGTCTTCACGTGCTCCATGGCACGATGCGGCACCAGCGCCTCGGCATTCTCCCACTGCTCGACGAACACCATCTTGGTGTGATCGGTGATGCTCTCGTGCAGATCATAGGCGATATTGTCGGGCTCCTTCCGCGTCTCCTTGATGCAGGCGGTGGCCGCTGCAATGAATTCGGCGCGCGTTTCGGGCTTGATGGTCAAGGTGGCAACGACGTAGATCACGAGAAATCCTCCCGGCTTTTCTTCTGGTTCAAGATACCGGGCGTGACATTAGACCAAGCGCGACGAGACGCAAAACCGGAAAATGCGCCCTCGGACAGGCTCCGAGGGCGCAGCGTTCGACGGTAATTTCAGTACATGAAATACCGCTGCGCCATCGGCAGCACCTCGGCGGGCGCGCAGGTGAGAAGCTCGCCGTCGGCGCGCACCTCATAGGTCTCCGGATCGACCTCGATACTGGGCGTGGCGTCGTTGTGAACCATGCTCTTCTTGGAGATCTTGCCGCGGGTGTTCTGGACGGCATAGAGCTTCTTGTCGATGCCGAGCTTTCGCGCGAGGCCGCCGGTGACCGCGGCCTTCGAGGTGAAGACGACGGATGATGCCGTGCGCGCCTTGCCAAAGGCTCCGAACATCGGCTGGTAATGCACCGGCTGCGGCGTCGGGATCGAGGCGTTGGGATCACCCATGGGAGCAGCGACGATCGTTCCGCCCTTGACGATGCAGTCCGGCTTGACGCCGAAGAAGGCCGGCGACCACAGCACGAGATCGGCGAGCTTGCCCTTCTCAACCGAACCGATCAGTTTTGAGACGCCATGAGCGATCGCGGGATTGATCGTGTATTTCGCGATGTAGCGCTTGACGCGAAAGTTGTCGTTGTCCTTGCCCTTGTCCTGCGGCAGGGACCCGCGCTGCTTTTTCATCTTGTCGGCCGTCTGCCAGGTGCGGATGATGACCTCGCCGAGCCGGCCCATGGCCTGCGAGTCCGAGGACATCATCGAGAGCGCGCCGAGGTCATGCAGGATATCTTCGGCCGCGATGGTCTCCTTGCGGATGCGGCTCTCGGCAAATGCGAGGTCTTCGGCGATCGAGGGATCGAGGTGGTGGCACACCATCAGCATGTCCAGATGCTCGTCGATGGTGTTGCGGGTGAAGGGGCGCGTCGGATTGGTCGAGGACGGCAGCACGTTCTTCAGGCCCGCGACCTTGATGATGTCGGGGGCATGACCGCCGCCGGCGCCCTCGGTGTGGAAGGCGTGGATGGTGCGGCCCTTGAAGGCCTTGATCGTATCCTCGACGAAGCCGGACTCGTTCAGCGTATCGGAATGCAGCATGACCTGGACGTCGTAGTCGTCGGCAACCGAAAGGCAGTTGTCGATCGCCGCCGGCGTCGTGCCCCAGTCTTCATGCAGCTTGAGAGCGCAGGCGCCGGCTTTGATCATCTCGACCAACGCTGCGGGCCGCGAGGCGTTGCCCTTGCCGGAAATGCCGAGGTTGACCGGGAAGGCGTCGAATGACTGGATCATCCGCCCGATGTGCCACGGACCCGGCGTACACGTGGTGGCGAACGTGCCGTGCGAGGGACCGGTGCCGCCGCCCAGCATCGAGGTGACGCCGCTCATCAGCGCGTGCTCGATCTGCTGCGGGCAGATGAAATGGATGTGGCTGTCGAAGCCGCCGGCCGTGAGGATCTTGCCTTCGCCGGCAATCACGTCGGTGCCGGGGCCGATGACGATGGTCACGCCGGGCTGGATGTCGGGATTGCCGGCCTTGCCAATCGCGGAGATCATGCCGTCCTTGATCGCCACGTCGGCCTTGACGATGCCCCAGTGGTCGACGATCAGCGCGTTGGTGATGACCGTGTCGGCCGCGCCCTGCTTGTTGGTGACCTGGGACTGCCCCATGCCGTCGCGTATCACCTTGCCGCCGCCGAACTTCACCTCCTCGCCATAGGTTGTGAAATCCTTCTCGACCTCGATGACGAGATCAGTGTCGGCCAGCCGCACCTTGTCGCCGGTGGTCGGGCCGAACATGTCGGCATAGACGGAACGCTTCATCTTGACGGACATCACGAGCCCCGTTTGCATTTGAATGTTTGGCCGGTCACAGCGAGGCCCTCGCTGCTTTCACGGCATCGTCGAATTTCGCATCGAGCCATTGATTGCCGCCGCGGCAACCGGCGACCACCTGCTCGGCCCAGCTGGTATAGTCGACGAGATCGTCGCGCTCCTCGCGGCTCGGGTCGGCATGAATGCGCGCGCCGATATTGCTGATCTTGTCGGCGATCTTGATCAGTTTTGCGCCGGCGGATTTGTGAGGAGCGTCCTCGACCTGCTTTTGCCGCCGTTTGGCTTTCGGCAAGTTCATGTCGTCGGTGCACTCGACGACGAGCAAGGCAACGCGATCGGAGAATTTCTCCGCCAGCTCCTCGCGCGTGGTGTCGGTGTCCTCGATCGTGTCGTGCAGCCAGCCGGCGGCGACGAGCTCGGCATCCGCACCATCGGTCGCTTTGGCGAGCAGGTTCGCGACCTCGGCAAGATGATTGACGTAAGGCTCATTCCCTCGCCCCTTGCGCGCCATCCCGTTGTGGCGGTGTGCGGCGAATTCGGCAGCTTCAGAGACAAGACGGATTGGCGAGAGCATGGCGGGATCCTCCGTTTCGCTCTCAACCGTGCCGTCGCACGCTTCGTTCCTGGAGGCTCACAGCTTCCCCATCACGTCGCCGCGAAAGCCGTAGATGGTTTTCTTGCCGGCGAGCGCGACGAGCTGGACGTCGCGGGTCTGGCCGGGCTCGAAGCGGACGGCGGTGCCTGCGGCGATGTCGAGGCGCATGCCGCGGGCCTTCTTGCGATCGAACTTCAAGGCTGGATTGGTTTCGAAGAAATGATAGTGCGAGCCGACCTGGATCGGGCGGTCGCCGGCGTTGGCGACGGTCAGCGTGACGGTCTTGCGGCCCGCGTTGAGCTCGATCTCGCCGTCCTTGATGAAGAGTTCGCCGGGGATCATGTTCTGCTCCTACCTGATCGGCTCATGCACGGTGACGAGCTTCGTCCCGTCCGGGAACGTCGCTTCGACCTGGATGTCTTGGATCATCTCGGGGATGCCCGGCATCACCTGGTCGCGGGTCAGGACCTGCGCGCCGGCCTGCATCAACTCGGCGACGGTGCGGCCGTCACGCGCTCCTTCCAGAATGAAATCGGAGATGATCGCGATCGCCTCGGGGTGGTTGAGCTTGACGCCGCGCTCGAGCCTGCGCCGCGCCACGATGGCAGCCATCGAGACCAGAAGCTTGTCCTTTTCGCGGGGAGACAGGTTCATGCAAAATCTCTGTTCGTGAGTTCGTCAATTCAGCCACAGCCGCGGCAGAGCGGCGCCGGTGCGTGCCAGCACCGCCATCATGTCGGCGCGCAGGCGCGCCGCATCTTGGGCACAGAACCGCGCCATTGCAAAGCCATTCCAGGCTGATATCCCGACCTCGCCGGCGAAAGATTCCGAGGCTTCCCTGATGCGCTCGACCAGGGCCTCATCGCCGGGGACGATCAGCGCGGTGCCGATCGCAGCACCGCCCTTGGCGACGGCAGGGCGCGCCAGCTTGAGACCGATATCGCCGTCGAGCCTGACTGTCTCGGCGAACACCAGCCGGCCGCCGCGGCGCATCCGCCAGCGGTCGACGAACTCGCCCTGCTCCACGCGCTCGCCCATCGCGGTGCGGCCGAACACCACGATCTCGCAGAGCAGGAGCGAGGTCGACTCATCGAGCTCGATGTCGAAGCGGCGATGGACACGAGCGCGATTGAAAAGGATCGTCTCCTGGGGCAGCCAGCCGAGATGTGCGCCCGCGGCGGCCTTCAGCGCAATATTGAGCTTCGCCGGCGCGCCGGGCGCGCGATAGACCTTCTCGGCTGCCGCCGTGGTCAGCGTCAGGCGCGAGCCATGGCCAGCTGCGATTTCGATATCAAAGCGGTCTCCGCCGGCAACGCCACCGGCCGTATTGACGAACACGCCCGAGAGCCCCTCGCCTTCGGGCGAAGGAAAACGCACGCGCAAGGAGCCTGACTCATGCAGCGCCCCGCGGCGCGTTACGCCGTCCCGCGCGTGGACGTCGAAGCGCACCGCGCCGCGGGCGCGGTTCGCTTCGAACACCATGGACGTGGCTGATAGTTCGCTGCGCATCCGCCTCCCCAGCCGGTCGCGGCAGAATGAAAGGCTTACAGCGCCATCTGGCGGCTGATCTCGCCCGGATCGAGGTTGGAGCGGTCGCAGGTGTATTTCACCGCGCCGCGGTCCATCACCGCAAAACTGTCGCCGAGTTCGCAGGCAAAGTCGAGATATTGTTCGACCAGCACGATGGCGATGTTGCCGAGGTTGCGCAGGTAGGAGATCGCGCGGCCGATATCCTTGATGATCGAGGGCTGGATGCCCTCGGTCGGCTCGTCGAGCAGCAGCAATTTCGGCCGCATCACCAGCGCACGGCCGATCGCGAGCTGTTGCTGCTGGCCGCCCGAGAGGTCGCCGCCGCGCCGGCCGAGCATGGATTGCAGCACCGGAAACAGCGAGAACACGTCGTCGGGGATGAAGCGCTCGTCGCGCTTGAGCGGGCCGAAGCCGGTCTTGAGATTTTCCTCAACCGTCAGCAGCGGAAAGATCTCGCGGCCCTGCGGCACGAAGCCGATGCCCTTGCGCGCGCGCTCGTAAGGCTTGAGCGCGGTGATATCGCCGCCGTCGAACACGATCGCGCCCGAGGAGATCGGATACTGGCCGACCATGGCGCGTAGCAGCGAGGTCTTGCCGACGCCGTTGCGCCCGAGCACGCAAGTGACCTTGCCCGGCTCGGCTGCGATCGAGACTCCGCGCAGCGCCTGGGCCGCGCCGTAGAAGAGATTGATGTCCTTGACCTCAAGCATCGCTCAGCGTCCCAGATAGACTTCGATGACCCGCTCGTTGGACGAGACCTGGTCGATGGTACCTTCGGCAAGCACCGAGCCTTCGTGCAGGCAGGTGACCTTCACGCCCAATTCGCGGACAAAAGTCATGTCATGCTCGACCACCATCACGGTGTGGGTCTTGTTGATCTCCTTGAGCAGCTCGGCGGTGAGATGCGTCTCGACGTCGGTCATGCCCGCGACGGGCTCGTCGACCAGCAGCAGCTTTGGATCCTGCGCCAGCAGCATGCCGATCTCCAGCCACTGCTTCTGGCCATGGCTGAGGCTGCCGGCAAGGCGCCCCCGCGCATCGGTGAGACGGATGGTCTCCAGCACCTTGTCGATGCGCTCGGATTCCGCCTTGCTGCCGCTCCAGAACAGCGTGCCGCGGACCGAGTGGTCGACGTTGAGCGCGAGCAAAAGATTGTCCTCGACCGTCTGACTCTCGAACACGGTCGGCTTCTGGAATTTGCGACCGATGCCGAGCTCGGCGATGCGGGTCTCGTCGAGACGCGTCAGATCGGTGACGCCATCGAACAGCACGGTGCCCTCGTCCGGCTTGGTCTTGCCGGTGATGATGTCCATCATCGTCGTCTTGCCGGCGCCGTTCGGGCCGATGATCGCACGCATCTCGCCGGGCGCGAGCGTCAGCGACAAATTGTTGATGGCGTGGAAGCCGTCGAACGAGACGTGCACGCCGTCGAGATAGAGCATCGCGGAGGTCGCGCGGGTATCCATGACGTTCATTTCCGCTGCTCCGCCAACTTCGGTTCGCTGACGCCGTCCTCTCGCGCTGCGCTCTCGGTGGTTGCCGCCGGGCGCTTCGCCTTGAACGGCTCCCACCAGGAATTGAAGGTGCCGACGATGCCCTTGGGCAGCAGCAGCGTCACCAGGATGAACAGCGCACCCAGCATGAACAGCCAGTACGGCGCGAGCATGCCCGAGGTGAAGAACGTCTTGGCATAGTTGACGACGACGGCGCCGAGCGCCGCGCCGACAAGGGTGCCGCGGCCGCCGACCGCGACCCAGATCACCGCCTCGATCGAGTTGCCCGGCGCGAATTCGGATGGGTTGATGATGCCGACCTGCGGAACGTAGAGCGCACCGGCGACGCCGGCCATGCAGGCCGACACCGTGAACACGAACAGCTTGTAGGATTCGACGCGGTAGCCGAGGAAGCGCGTGCGCGATTCCGCGTCGCGGATCGCGATCAGCACCTTGCCGAGCTTGGACGTGACGATCGCCCGGCAGATCAGGAAGCCAGCGATCAGAGCGAGACAGCTCAGCGCGAACAGCGTGGCGCGCGTGCCCTCCGCCTGCACGTTGAAGCCAAGGATGTCCTTGAAGTCGGTCAGGCCGTTGTTGCCGCCGAAGCCGAAATCGTTGCGGAAGAAGCCGAGCAGGAGCGCATAGGTCATCGCCTGCGTGATGATCGACAGGTACACGCCGGTGACGCGCGAGCGGAAGGCGAGCCAGCCGAAGCAGAAGGCGAGCAGGCCGGGCACGAACAGCACCATCAGAGCGGCGAACCAGAACATGTCGAAGCCGTACCAATACCAGGGCAGCTTCTGCCAGTTCAGGAACACCATGAAGTCGGGCAGGATCGGATTGCCATAGACGCCGCGGGTGCCGATCTGGCGCATCAGGTACATGCCCATGGCATAGCCGCCGAGCGCGAAGAACGCGCCATGGCCGAGCGAGAGGATGCCGCAATAGCCCCAGATCAGGTCGATCGACAGCGCCAGAATGGCGTAGCAGACATACTTGCCCCAGAGCGCCACCAGATAGGTTGGCACCTGGAAGAACGAGCCCGCGGGCAACAGCAGGTTGGAGAGCGGAATCAGGATGCCGCAGGCGGCGACGATGGCGAGAAACAGCGTCGCGCCGCGGTCGAGCGATCGCGTGAGCATGTGAGGGGTCATGCTTCCACCGCACGGCCCTTGAGCGCGAACAGGCCGCGCGGGCGCTTTTGAATGAACAGGATGATCAGCACCAGGATCGCGATCTTGCCGAGCACGGCGCCGGCGACCGGCTCCAGGAACTTGTTGGCGATACCGAGCGTGAAGGCGCCGACCAGTGTGCCCCAGAGATTTCCGACCCCGCCGAACACCACGACCATGAAGCTGTCGATGATGTAGCTCTGGCCGAGATTGGGGCTGACGTTGTCGATCTGCGACAGCGCAACGCCGGCGATGCCGGCAATGCCTGAACCGAGGCCGAAGGTCAGCGCGTCGACGCGCGAGGTGGCGATGCCCATCGAGGCCGCCATGCGGCGGTTCTGCGTCACCGCGCGCATTTCGAGACCGAGCGCGGTGTAGCGCAGCATCGCAAGCAGGATCGCAAACACCGCGAGCGTGAAGCAGAGTATCCAAAGCCTGTTATAGGTGATGGTGATCTGGCCGAGCTCGAAGGCGCCGCTCATCCAGGAGGGATTGCCGACCTCGCGGTTGGTCGGACCGAACGCAGTGCGCACCGCCTGCTGCAGCACCAGGGACAGGCCCCAGGTCGCAAGCAGCGTTTCGAGCGGGCGACCGTAGAGGAAGCGGATGATGCTGCGCTCGATCAAGACGCCGATCGCGCCCGACACCAGGAAGGCGAGCGGCACGGCGATCAGCAGCGAATAGTCGAACAGAGCGGGATAGCGGGTGCGGATCACCTCCTGCACCACGAAGGTGGTGTAGGCGCCCAGCATCACCATCTCGCCATGCGCCATGTTGATGACGCCCATCACGCCGAAGGTGATGGCAAGGCCGATCGCGGCGAGCAGCAGCACCGAGCCGAGCGAGAGGCCGTACCAGGCGTTCTGCACCGTGGACCAGACCGCGAGCGAGCTCTGGATCGAGCCGATCGCGCCCGCCGCGGCCTTGGTCACCGAAGCCGGCTGGTCGCCCATGCCGGTCAGCAGTGCCAGCGCTTCCTGGTCGCCGCGCCCCTTGAGGATGGCGACGGCTTCGAGCTTCTCGACTTCGGTCGCGTCGGATTTGAACAACAGGATCGCCGCACGCGCTTCGCCGAGCGCGGCCTTGGCGGACTTGTTGGTTTCCTTGGCAAGCGCGGCATCGACGGCATCGAGCGCCGTCTCCTCATGCGACTTGAAGACGGATTGCGCGGCCTGGATGCGCGTCGAAAGATCCGGCGACTGGAGCGTCAGACTTCCGAGCGCGGCATCGACGCTGCGGCGCAGACGGTTGTTGAGACGGACGGCGCTTGCGCTGTCGGGTACGCTCGCGACCGGCTGGCCGGTCGCGGCATCGGTCGACTTGCCGTCGGTGCCGGTGACATAAACCTTCTTGCTGTCCGGATCGGCCATCAGACGGCCGTCCTGCAACGCGCTGATGATCGGAAAAGCGAGCGGATTGCCGCTGCTTGCGACCACGCCGATCGCTTCTTCGGTGTCGGAAAAATCGTCGTTGGCGAATTTGGCGACCGCATCCTCGAACGGACCGGCCAACGCCGGCAGCGCGAACGCGATCAGGAAAAACGAAAGCGCAAGCGTGCAGAGACGGGCTGGCAATTTTGCGAGCACTGTGAGTTACCCCGGCAGAAATGGATGGAGAGGGCGGCGGGATCGCCGCCCTCTCCGTGTCGTCATATCGTGTCAGACCTGGATCAGGAGCCCGAACCGAGGCACTTGTTGGTCTTGACGTTGTAGTTGCCGCACTTCTTCTCGACCCAGTCGCCGATCAGGTCCTTGGAGCCGTCGAGCTCCTTCGACCAGGCGTCTCCCGGAACGAGGCTCGGCGTCTTCCAGACCACATCGAACTGGCCGTTGCCCTTGATCTCGCCGATGAACACCGGCTTGGTGATGTGGTGGTTCGGCAGCATCTTGGAGGTGCCACCGGTGAGGTTCGGCGCCTCGATGCCGGGAAGCGCATCGATCACCTTGTCCGGATCGGTCGACTTCACCTTCTCGACCGCCTTCACCCACATGTTGAAGCCGATCACGTGCGCTTCCATCGGGTCGTTGGTGGTGCGCTTCGGGTTCTTGGTGTAGGCCTGCCACTCCTTGATGAACTTCTCGTTCGCCGGAGTCTTGATCGACTCGAAGTAGTTCCAGGCGGCGAGATGGCCGACCAGCGGCTTGGTGTCGATGCCGGCGAGCTCTTCCTCACCCACCGAGAACGCGACCACCGGGATGTCCTTGGCCTTGATGCCCTGGTTGCCGAGCTCCTTGTAGAAGGGAACGTTGGCGTCGCCGTTGATGGTCGAGACCACTGCGGTCTTCTTGCCGGCCGAGCCGAACTTCTTGATGTCGGCCACGATCGTCTGCCAGTCGGAGTGACCGAACGGCGTGTAGTTGATCATGATGTCTTCCTGGGCGACACCCTTCGACTTCAGGTAGGCTTCCAGGATCTTGTTGGTGGTACGCGGATAGACGTAGTCGGTGCCCGCGAGCACCCAGCGCTTCACCTTCTCTTCCTTCATCAGGTAGTCGACGGCGGGGATCGCCTGCTGGTTCGGCGCGGCACCCGTGTAGAACACGTTGCGCTCGCTCTCCTCACCCTCGTACTGCACGGGGTAGAACAGGATGTTGTTAAGCTCCTTGAAGACCGGGAGCACCGACTTGCGCGACACCGAGGTCCAGCAGCCGAACACGACGGCAACCTTGTCCTTGGTGATCAGCTCGCGCGCCTTCTCGGCGAACAGCGGCCAGTTCGAAGCGGGATCGACGACGACGGCCTCGAGCTTCTTGCCGAGCACGCCGCCCTTCTTGTTCTGCTCGTCGATCAGGAAGAGGATGGTATCTTTCAGCGTGGTCTCGCTGATGGCCATGGTGCCTGAGAGAGAATGCAGCACGCCGACCTTAATGGTGTCGTCTGCGGCCTTTGCGCCGGTAAAGGAAGCCAGACCCAGCATCAGTCCGGCGGTCGCGGCGAGCAAGCCGCGGCGGCTAAATGACGCCGCTATATCGTGAGTGGATTTAGTAAGCATGAGGTATCATCTCCCTGACGCAGACGTGAAAACGCTGCGAGACGGCCCCACGGCCGTCTGCGATTAACGGAATCGCAAGAACCGTGCCATGGGCCATGAGACAGCTAAGCTATTGATTTAGCACAATAAATTTGCCGGAACCAAGGATTTGCCACACTTGACCCGCCCAAATATTGGGCATGAAAAATGTATGCTTAAGCGGCAGACAGTCTGTTTTTTGATCAATAATCGACCGCTGTCTAAATTTCCGGCATAACTATTCGTGCACCGCAACGCCAGGCTGCGGCCGCGCCGTCTTGAAAGCGCCACCGGGATGCTTCATATGAGGGCCTGAGACCCGAATCATCCGAATGATCAACGGGTCGTAGCAAGCCGCGTGTTCTTAAGCCCGTTTGGGCCTCTGGCTTGCCCCTCTCATCAAGCAATCCGACACCCCAAACACGCAGGTGTCTTCTCGACACCCTTGCGCGCGCCACGCGGAAACAGCGTGGGCGTTCGCTTTTGACATTGGAAAGAACCTCTTTTGACTTCCTTTCAGGACTTCGGCCTGGCCGATCCCATTTCGCGCGCCCTCAAAGAAGAAAACTACGTCACGCCGACCCCCATTCAGGCCCAGACCATCCCCCTGGCATTGACCGGCCGGGACGTCGTCGGCATTGCCCAGACCGGCACCGGCAAGACCGCATCCTTCGCGCTACCGATCCTGCATCGCCTGCTGGACAACCGTGTCAAGCCGCAGCCCAAGACCTGCCGAGTGCTCGTGCTCTCGCCCACCCGCGAGCTGTCCGGCCAGATCCTCGACAGCTTCAACGCCTATGGCCGCCACATCCGCCTGACCTCGACACTCGCCATCGGCGGCGTGCCGATGGGCCGCCAGGTGCGCGCGCTGATGCCTGGTCTCGAGGTACTGGTGGCTACCCCTGGCCGCCTGCTCGACCTCGTGCAAAGCAACGGACTGAAGCTTTCGAGCGTCGAATTCCTCGTGCTCGACGAAGCCGACCGCATGCTCGACATGGGCTTCATCAACGACATCCGCAAAATCGTCGCCAAGCTGCCGATCAAGCGCCAGACGCTGTTCTTCTCGGCCACCATGCCGAAGGACATCGCCGAGCTCGCCGACTCCATGCTACGCGACCCCGCGCGCGTCGCCGTCACCCCGGTGTCCTCGACGGCGGAACGCATCCGCCAGCGGATCATCCAGGTGGATTTCTCCGCCAAGCCCGCATTCCTGACCAAGCTCCTGAAGGACGAGCCGATCGACCGCGCGCTGGTTTTCACCCGCACCAAGCACGGCGCCGACAAAGTCGTGAAGACGCTGGCCAAAGCCGGTATCGCCTCCAATGCCATCCACGGCAACAAGTCGCAGAACCATCGCGAGCGAACGCTGGCCCAGTTCCGCTCGGGTGAGATCCGCACGCTGGTGGCGACCGACATTGCCGCTCGCGGCATCGATGTCGACGGGATCAGCCACGTCATCAATTTCGACCTGCCAAACGTGCCGGAGACCTACGTCCACCGGATCGGCCGCACCGCGCGGGCCGGCGCAGACGGCACCGCAATCTCACTGGTCGCAGGCGGCGAGGAACTCAGCTATCTCCGCGACATCGAGCGCCTGATCCGCGTGGCGCTCCCGCGCGAGGATCATCGCACCGACGCCGGCCGCGAGACGGCGCATGCGCCGTCTGCTCCCGCAAAGCAGCATCGTCCGGGCCGCCCCGGTCCACGCCCGCAGGGCGCGCGGCATGGCGATGGACGACATGGCGACGCACGCCATGTGGATGGCAGGCCCGGCGACGGTCACAAGGCTTCAAAGGGGTCTCGCCGCCGCCGTTCCGGTGGTAAGATGAATTCGTCATCAAACGATCGGTCGGAACAGCGTCCCGCGCATGGCGCCGGCCAGTCTGATGGGATACAAGGCGTTGCGTTTTTACGCCGCGAGAGTCGTCCGAACGGTCGGCCCAACCGCAAACCCTTTTCGCAGTAACTAGCCGTCCCACGACCTGGAGAAATTCATGGCTAAGGAAGAGCTGATCCAGTTCGAAGGACTGGTCACCGAAATCCTCCCCGACGCGCGCTACCGCGTGCAGCTCGACGCCGGGCACGAGATCGTCGCCTACACTGCCGGCAAGATGAAGAAGAACCGCATCAAGACGCTCGCGGGCGACCGCGTGACGGTGGAGATGTCGCCCTACGATCTGGAGAAGGGACGGCTGATTTTCCGCCACAAGGACGAGCGTCCGGGTCCGACCGGCGGCCCGCCGCGGGGCGGAGCGCAACGCGGCGGACAGTTCCGTCGCCGCTAAGGCTCGCGGCAGTGCCGCGATACGGAATTAAGATTCTGGTCTGATGCGATCTGCCGCCCGCCCGGGCGGCGGATCAAAAAATCGTGCACGTCAGGATTGTTTTGAAAACCCCTTTCCAATAAAATGAATTAATCGATTTTCGGCCGGACGACATTAGCATCCACCGGTACAGCCGGTTCAGACACGCTGACGACCCTTCCAGAAATTCGATCTAACCCGTCCGCGAAAGCGGGCATCGACACTATGTATCTGAGAAGGGACTACCCCCATGAGCATGGGAACCGTGAAGTGGTTTAACGCGACCAAGGGTTTTGGCTTCATCCAGCCCGACGACGGCGGCAAGGACGTGTTCGTGCACATCAGCGCCGTGGAACGTGCTGGCCTCGGCACGCTGCGCGAAGGCCAGAAGATCTCCTACGAGATCGTTGCCGATCGTCGGTCGGGCAAGTCGGCAGCCGACAATCTTCGCTCCGCTGGCTAAGGCCGGCCCGCTCCAGGCGGATTTGAGCAAACGAAAAGGCCGTGCGTTGTGCGCGGCCTTTTTTCATGTCCGAAGATTGGAGACGCTCAGTAGGTCGTGCAGCTCGTCGACGGGCTGTAATAGACGCAAGTCGATTGACGCGGGCGCGCATAGGCGACATCGCTCAGCGTGATCGCGTTCTTGAGCGCGTAGCCGATCGTCGGCGTGTAGACGTAGCTGACCTCGCTGAAGATCAGATAGGTGCCGCCGATCGCGAGCGTCGAAGGGATGCTCACCACCGAGGCCTGCGATCGCACCAAGGAACCCTTGCTCCATTGCACGCGCGCCACCTTGGTTGTGGGATCGACGTAGAGCTCGCTGATCGTCGTCGAGGTGAACGAGCTGTTGTAGTACGGTGTCATGATGCCGTAGGACGCCGCGAAGAAGTTGGTCATGTCGGTGTCGCCGACCGACGTCGATTGCGAGGTCAGGTCGGACAGCGTGCGCGCCATCATCGTGACCTTGCGGTCGATCGCGATAGCTGACGAAAACTCGACGGCGCCGAAGAACAGCACCAGCATCAGCGGCACCACCACCGCGAACTCCGTCGCCGCCAGCGCGCGGCTGTCGGCGCCGAAATCGCGCGCGGAGGAGGCGGCGTTTCGCCGGATTTTCGCAATCGCCCGCATGGTTCCGCTCGGATCCGTTGGCGTCAATTGGAGTAGGGTTCGTTCTTGAAGGCGGCCGTCGCGACCAGCAGGCGCTTGTTGCCCGCGAGATTCGAGATGTTGTAGCCCAGCCCGGTGACGAAGAGCGGCCACTGGTAGAACAGCCGGACGACCACGATGTCGCCGGCGCTCCCGGCGCTGTAGCCCATGTTCGTATCGAAATTGCCGGCCGAATCGATGTGGCTCGGCAGCGTGACTGCCGAGAACGACGAATAGCTCGAGACGTCGACGTAGAGGCTGCTGCAATCGAAGAACAGCGCCGGGATCTGGGTGCAGACGTAGCTCTTGAACGTCGTCTGTGTGCAGGCCGCCGCCACACCGGAGACCGCACAGGCCGACACCGAGCCGCTCTGCGCCTGGCCCGTCAGAACCGAGCGCGCGGCATCCTGCGTGACCGTCTCGAGCACCTGACTTGCGAAGAACATGATCGCGGTCTCGATGATCGCGAACAGCAGCGCGAAGAAGATCGGCGCGACCAGCGCGAACTCGACCGCCGCGGAGCCGCGGCGGTTGCGGCGCAAGCGCTGGAGCTGGCTGCGCAACGAAAACGTCCGGGCGGCGGGCGACGGCATTGAGAAAGACCCTGTGGCGGCAGTGAGACTCTGCCTCTCACATGAAACGAACGACTAGCCCGTTTCAGGCGGTCAAGATGTCCGTCAAGGATACCTTGCGCGTTTCGGGTCCTGCGGAGCGCGGCAACCAGGCCGCGGCCGGCGGCTTAGTTGGTCTTGGCCGCCGAACTGGCATTGCCGCTGGCGGAGTTGCTCAGCGTACCGGCCTGGCCGATCGTGTTGTTGAAATAGGCATCGCTGTCGCCGAGCGTCACGCGGCGCTGGCAGATCGGCATGCAGCTATAGGACTCGCGCTCGATGCCGCGATAGACGGTGACGAGCCGGTCGCTCGGTCCTTCGACCTGGATTTGCCGATCGACGAGGATCTCCCCACCGCGGTCCAGCGCGATGAAATTGGTGGCGCCGTAGCCCTTGCCGGTCACCACGATCATGCCGCCCGGCTGGAGCGTGACGTCTGCGATCAGGGGATTGCCAACCACGATGGTCGCGACCTTTCCAGGCAGCTTCACGAGCTTTGCCTGGTCGACATTGACGGCGATGGCGTCGCTGGTGGATTCGGCAAGACCGGCTGCCGGCAATGCCAGCACGGCGGCCGCAACCAGGACACAAACACGCGCGTGACGGCGCAGAAACTCTTTACGCATACTCTACCCCGGGACCTGACCTGGCCGGCTAAAGCGATACGAGGCGGAGCCGGCGCCCGACCCGGCTAAACTGACCTCAATTCATGAACGTTCCGCAAACGCGAGGGTTAAAGCCTGATGCGATCGGGCAAAAACCGTCGTGATGGAAATGCGCTGCACTCTTTGCGCTAACCCGGCCCTATCTCATCGCGCGTTAGCGCCGGAACGGATAGGCGAGCTGGCCGCCGATCTCGCTCGGCATTCCCGCTTCGTCCTTGCCATAGTCCTGCGGCAGCTCGTTCGCCGGCATCCGGAAGGTCCCGAACAGGATGTCCCAGAGCGGGAAGGTGCCTGCAAAATTGGTATTGCCGCCCTGCTCGAGCGAGGTGTGGTGCCAGCGGTGAAACACCGGGGTCGCCAGCACATATTTGAACGGTCCGAGCGTCCAGTTGAGATTGGCGTGCACGAAGGCGGAATGGAAGGTGGTGAACGGCCCGAGCCAGATCATCACGTTCGGCGAGATGCCGACGGTGAGCAGCACGACGTCGACGCCGATCGTGCCGAGCACCAGATTCACCGGATGGAAACGCGCCGCCGAGATCCAGCCCAGCTCCTCCGAGGAATGATGGATCGCGTGGTACTTCCAGAATCCGCCACCGTGAAACAGCCGATGCAGCCAGTACAGCATGAAATCCGACAGGACGAGGAACACCGCCGCCTGAGCCCATAGCGGCAGCTCCGACAGCGGGCCGTGACCGTTGTCGTAGAAGGCGATCAGCTCGTCGGGATCGTGGATGTTGAAGACGACTCCGGCGGCGACGATCAAGAGCCCGATCCGCATCGTGCGGGCGAACACCGGCACGAAGAACCAGTAGCAGATATCGGTGACGATCTCGCGCTTGCGCCACCAGGGCACGCCGGGATTACAGGCCCAGAAATGCTCGAGCACGGTGAAGACCACCGCGAGCGCCGCAGTAACGGGAATGACCTTTGCGATGGTTTCGCCGAGCATCAAGGCGACGTCCATGGGCAGGCTCGACATCGGCGTCTCATCTCTCATCTGTATCGGCTTTACGCCTACGCTTCGAAATTTAAGGGAGCGTGAAGCCGCTCTGCATATTGGCGGTCTTTGTTCCCGCGGACCGCAAATGCTTCGAATTTCGAATGCGCGCCTTAAGACGAAATTGACTCTGGTGAAAAGCATCACGCCAGAATCGAGTTTCCGTGATCAGGTTAACCGTACCGCAACGGCTCGGCTCTCATCCTCGCAACACTTGGAATTTGCGCCGAACGAGGCCACCCCACACCCACATGGAGTTTTTGCTCATGAAGAACCTGATTGCGCGTTTCGTGAAGGATGAATCCGGCGCCACTGCCATCGAGTACGGCCTGATCGCCGCCGGCATTGCGCTCGCGATCATCACCGTCGTCAACAACCTCGGCACCTCGCTGAACTCCAAGTTCGGCTCGATCAGCAGCTCGCTGAAGTAAGCGTCCGACGTGTTGCAGGAAGCCCCGGATACGTCCGGGGCTTTGTCTTTCCGGAAAGCCTCGAGTTCCAGTGGCGGTGCATAAGACCAGAACCGATGCCGTGTTCGAGACGGCAGCTTCCGCGCAAAGCGAGGCGCCGACCTATTGGGTCTGCCTTGCGCTGTTGCTCGCGCTGGTCGCGCTCGCGGCCCGGATCGCCAGCATCTGGTGATCTCCGCAGTACCCCGTTTCAGGTTTGTTTAACACTGACGACTAGAATACCGCGAGCTCCGATCCCGCGCCGGCCAGCGCTCCCTGAAGAAGCAGATCATGATCCTCGACCTCGCGCGCCTTCTGCTCTTCCCGGCCCTGGTGGCCTTCGCCGCCGCGAGCGACCTGCTCACGATGACCATCTCGAACCGAGTGTCGCTGGCGCTGGTCGCCGGCTTCTTCGTCCTTGCGCTCATAGGCGGCATGGCGCCTTACGACATGCTGACCCATGTCGGCGCCGGTGCCCTGATGCTGGTCATCACATTCTCCTGCTTTGCCATGGGCTGGATCGGCGGCGGCGACGCGAAAGTCGCAGCCTCCGTCGCGCTTTGGTTCGGCTTTACCCATCTGATGAACTTCCTGCTCTACGCCTCGCTGTTCGGCGGCGCGCTGACCTTGCTGCTGCTCCAGTTCCGGCAATGGCCGTTGCCTTACGGACTTGCCGGACAGGCCTGGCTCGCGCGGCTGCACGCCAAGGAAGGCGACATCCCCTACGGCATCGCGCTCGCGATCGGCGCGCTGATGGTCTATCCGGAGACGGAATGGGTGAAAGCGATTGATCTCGCTCACCTCGCGCTGCGCTGAACGCACCGGATAAACCCGGCGTTAAGCCGATTTAGATACGCCTCATTAACCATGCTTTGACGTTTAGCTGGTCAACTGCCATCACGGCGGCGGCAGCGTCGCGGCGTCTTGTGGAAAGTGAAGCGTAATGAATACCGCACGCATTGTCGTCCTGACGGTCGCTATCGGTGCCGGCGGCATCGCCGCGTACCTGGCGAGCGGGTCCGACAGCCCGTCGCCGCCCCCGGCCGCGCCGGTTGCTCAGCTTCCGACCGTCGACGTCCTGGTGGCCAAGTCCGACATCGGCCTCGGTCAAACCGTCAAGCCCGAAGACATGCAGTGGCAGACCTGGCCGACGGCGACCGCCAGCGCTGTCTTCATCCGCCGCAACGAACGTCCCGACGCCACCACCCAGATCACGGGCTCGATCGCCCGCGCGCCCTTCATCCAGGGCGAGCCGATCCGCGAGCAGAAGCTGGTGAAGGCCGAGGGGTCCGGCTTCATGGCTGCGATCCTGCCGAGCGGCATGCGCGCCGTCTCCACCGAAATCTCGGCAGAGACCGGCGCCGGCGGCTTCATTCTGCCCAATGACCGCGTCGACGTGCTGCTCACCCGGCGCGACAAGAATGCCGGCGCCAGCGCGGGCGGTGACGTCGTCAATTCCGAGATCCTCCTGTCCAACATCCGTGTTCTGGCGATCGACCAGGCGCCGAAGGAGAAGGACGGCCAGAACAGCGTCGTCGGCAAGACCGTGACGCTCGAACTAAAGCCGGAGCAGACCGAAACGCTGGCACGCGCGCGCCAGACCGGCACGCTGTCGCTGGCGCTGCGCAGCATCGCCGACATCAACGCCAAGAACGAGAACGAGGACGAGCCGGCGCGCAGGCGCGGCGAGACCGTCTCGGTCATTCGCTTCGGCATTCCGAGCCAGATGACCGCACAGAAGTGACGATGGGGGCCTTCGATATGAAATGCAGGGGCAATCGGGCGGCGTTGCGGACCAGCATGGTTCGCGCCCTGTCGTTTTCAGCCGCACTGGCACTGACGCTCAATCCGGCGCTCACCCCGGTCATCGCCGCCGACTATCGCAACGCGGCACCGATCGCGGCCGACGGCCAGATGAACGCGCGCTTCCTGTCGCTCGGCGTTGGCAAGTCGATCGTGATCGACCTGCCGCGCGATATCAAGGACGTGCTGGTCGCCGATCCCAAGATCGCCAACGCGGTGGTCCGCTCGGCGCAGCGCGCCTATATCATCGGCGCCGCCGTCGGCCAGACCAACATCGTGTTCTTCGATTCCGCCGGCCAGCAGATCGCGGCCTATGACATCGCCGTCAAGCGCGACCTCAACGGCATCCGCGCGGCGCTGAAGCAGGTCGCCCCCAACTCCGACATCCAGATCGACGGTCTCGCCGAGGGCGTCATTCTGACCGGCACCGCGGCAAATCCGATCGAGGCGCAGCAGGCCAACGACCTTGCCGTCCGCCTTGCCGGCGGCGCCGACAAGGTGGTGAACTCCATCGTGGTCCGCGGCCGCGACCAGGTCATGCTGAAGGTGACGGTCGCCGAAGTTGCGCGCAACATCGTCAAGCAGCTCGGCATCGACCTCTCCGCCAATCTCGCTTACGGCACCGCGGTCGTGAACTTCACCAACTCCAATCCGTTCACGGCCCTGGGCCGCAACCTGGTGTCCGGTAATAGCCTGAACACGTCGTTCGGCTCGACCCCCTCCGTGCAGGCGACGCTGCGCGCGATGGAAACCGCGGGCGTGATCCGCACGCTGGCCGAGCCGAACCTGACCGCGATCTCGGGCGAGTCGGCGACCTTCATCGCCGGTGGTGAATTCCCCGTGCCGGCGGGCTATGCCTGCGATCCGACAACGCACGTCTGTACCAACCAGATCAGCTTCAAGAAGTTCGGCATCTCGCTCAACTTCACCCCGGTGGTGCTGACCGAAGGCAAGATCAGCCTGCGCGTCATGACCGAGGTCTCGGAGCTCTCCAACGACAACTCGATCACGCTGTCGCAGGCGGTCTCATCGAGCACGACGAACTCGCTGACGGTGCCCTCGATCAGGACCCGGCGAGCGGAGACCACGCTGGAAATTCCGTCCGGCGGCGCGATGGCGATGGCAGGCCTCATCCAGGAGCAGACCAAGCAGGCGGTCAGTGGATTGCCCGGGCTGATGCAGCTCCCGGTGCTCGGCACGCTGTTCCGCAGCCGCGACTACGTCAACAACCAGACCGAGCTGATGGTTCTGGTGACGCCCTATATCGTACGCGCCGTCGCGCAGAAGGACCTGTCGCGTCCGGATGACGGCTTTGCCGCGCCTTCCGATCCACAGGCCGAGCTGCTCGGCAACATCAACCGCATCTACGGCGTTCCGGGCCGGGTCGATCCCGCACGGAATTATCGCGGCACCTACGGCTTCATCACCGACTGAGGCGGAACGGGGACTTCGAGAATGACCACCAGACCACCCCAGAATCGCAACAGTGCCCTGCGCGTCAGCGGCGCGCTCGTCGGCATCGCGATTGCGCTCGGCGCCTGCACCCATACCGACGAAGCCGTCACCGCCTCCATTCCCGAGGATTACAAGCAGCGCCACCCGATCGCGATCGAGGAGCAGAACCGCTCCATCGTCGTCTTCGTCGGTCACGCGCGCGGCGGCCTGACCGCAGCCCAGCGCGCCGACGTCATGGGCCTGGCATCGACCTGGACGCATGAAGGCACCGGCGCGATTCATATCGACGTGCCGACCGACACGCCCAATGCGCGCCCGGCTGCGGATTCGCTGCGGGAAATTCAGGCAATGCTGGCTGCCGCCGGCGTGCCGCCGCGCGGCGTCATCGTGCGCCGCTATCGCCCCGAAGACCAGCGCTTCCTGCCGCCGATCCGCCTGACCTATTCCAGGATTGCCGCGGTCGCGGGTCCCTGCGGGCTATGGCCTGAAGATGTCGGCCCCTCCATCAAGAACCCGCGATGGTTCGAGAACAAGTCTTATTACAATTTCGGCTGCAGCTATCAGCGCAATATGGCTGCAATGATCGACAATCCGTCGGATCTCGAGCAGCCGCGGCCTGAAACGCCGGCCTACACGATGCGCCGCAATGTCGCCTTCGAGAAATATCGCAAGGGTCAGACGACGTCGACCACCTATCCCGAGGCCGACAAGGCCAAACTCAGCGACACCGGCAAATGATCAGCTACGCTCGCCAGACTCAAGACGAACAGCCGCAGGGCGCGCCGCCGCCGGCAGAAGAGCATATTGCACCTGCCCCACGCGTCTCGGTCCAGGCGTTCTGCGAGACCGTGGAAACCGCCGCCGCCGTGCAATCGGCCGGCGAGGACCGCCGCCTCGGCAAGGCTC
Organism: Bradyrhizobium sp. UFLA05-108; assembly: GCF_059803455.1. NCBI lineage: Bacteria > Pseudomonadati > Pseudomonadota > Alphaproteobacteria > Hyphomicrobiales > Nitrobacteraceae > Bradyrhizobium > Bradyrhizobium sp. UFLA05-108. The sequence continues at coordinate 79,792 of NZ_JBANAZ010000019.1, forward strand.
ACCTGAAGATCCAGATGGGCGGCATCGCGGCTGCAGCCGAAGCCTATCGCTCCGCGCCCACACCGAACGTGATCGTCCTGGAGAGCGACGGGCGGGCTGACCTGCTCGGCGGCCTCGACCAGCTCGCGACGGTCTGCGATGCCGGCACCCGCGTCGTCGTGATCGGCCGCATCAACGACGTCATGCTCTATCGCGAGCTCGTGCGCCGCGGCGTCAGCGACTATGTGCTGGCACCGGTTGGCCCGATCGACGTGGTGCGATCGATCTGCAATCTGTTCTCTGCGCCGGAAGCCAAGGCGGTCGGCCGCATCATTGCAGTCGTCGGCGCCAAGGGCGGCGTCGGCGCCTCCACCATCAGCCACAACGTCGCCTGGGCGATCGCGCGCGACCTCGCCATGGACGCGGTGGTCGCCGATCTCGACCTCGCCTTCGGCACCGCCGGGCTCGACTACAACCAGGATCCGCCGCAGGGCATCGCGGACGCCGTGTTCTCGCCGGACCGCGTCGATACGGCCTTCGTCGACCGTCTGTTGTCGAAATGCACCGACCATCTGAGCCTGTTGGCCGCGCCGGCGACGCTCGACCGGGTCTATGATTTCGGCACCGACGCCTTTGACGCCGTGTTCGACACGCTGCGCTCGACCATGCCCTGCATCGTGCTCGACATCCCGCACCAATGGACGGGCTGGACCAAGCGCGCCCTGATCGGGGCGGACGACATCCTGATCGTGGCCGCACCCGACCTTGCGAACCTGCGCAACACCAAGAACCTGTTCGACCTCTTGAAGGCGGCTCGGCCGAACGACCGGCCGCCGCTCTACTGCCTGAACCAGGTCGGCGTCCCCAAGCGGCCCGAAATCGCCGCCACCGAGTTCGCCAAGGCGATCGAGAGCCAGCCGATCGCCTCGATCCCGTTCGAGCCCCAGACTTTCGGCTCCGCGGCCAATAACGGCCAGATGATCGCGGAAATCTCGGCCAACCATAAGTCGATCGACATGTTCCTCCAGATCGCCCAGCGCCTGACCGGCCGCAGCGAGACCAAGAAGCAAAAGTCGTCGTTCCTTTCACCCCTGATTGAGAAGTTGCGCGGAAAATAGCCGCCGCATGGAGTTGTTAAGTGTTCGGTAAGCGTAGCGGAACAGACACCGACCTTCGGGCCCCCAAGCCCGGCGCCGTGTCGCCAGAGCCTGCCCAGGCCCCGGCGCCGAGTGTTTCCCGCGCGCCGCCGCCCCCGGCCATCGCCTCGCCGCCGCTGGCGCCGATCAAGGCTCCCCCGCCCCCGCCGATGGAGAGCCGCCGCTCGGACAATTACTACGAGGTCAAGGCGACGATCTTCGGCGCCCTGATCGAGGCGATCGACCTCGCCCAGCTCGCCAAGCTCGACTCCGAATCCGCGCGCGAGGAAATCCGCGACATCGTCAACGAGATCATCGCGATCAAGAACATCGTGATGTCGATCGCCGAGCAGGAGGAGCTGCTCGACGACATCTGCAACGACGTGCTCGGCTATGGCCCGCTCGAGCCGCTACTGTCGCGCGACGACATCGCCGACATCATGGTCAACGGTGCCAACACGGTGTTCATCGAAGTCGGTGGCAAGATCCAGCGCACCGGCATCCGCTTCCGCGACAACCAGCAGCTCCTCAACATCTGCCAGCGCATCGTCAGCCAGGTCGGCCGGCGCGTCGACGAATCCTCGCCGATCTGCGACGCCCGTCTCGCCGACGGCTCCCGCGTCAACGCCATCGTGCCGCCGTTGTCGATCGATGGCCCCGCGCTGACCATCCGCAAGTTCAGGAAGGACAAGCTGACGCTGGATCAGCTCGTCAAGTTCGGCGCGATCACCCCCGAAGGCGCCGAGATCCTCCAGATCATCGGCCGTTGCCGTTGCAACGTGCTGATCTCCGGCGGTACCGGTTCGGGCAAGACGACGCTGCTCAACTGCATGACCAACTACATCGAGCACGACGAGCGCGTCATCACCTGCGAGGACGCGGCCGAACTGCAGCTCCAGCAGCCTCACGTGGTGCGGCTCGAAACCCGACCGCCCAACATCGAGGGTGAAGGCCAGGTCACGATGCGCGAATTGGTGCGCAACTGCCTGCGTATGCGCCCCGAACGCATCATCGTCGGCGAGGTCCGCGGACCCGAGGCCTTCGACCTGTTGCAGGCCATGAACACCGGCCATGACGGCTCGATGGGCACGCTGCATGCCAACAATCCGCGCGAGGCGCTGTCGCGCTGCGAATCCATGATCACGATGGGCGGCTTCTCCCTGCCCTCGCGCACCATCCGCGAGATGATCTGCGCCTCCATCGACGTCATCATCCAGGCCGCCCGCCTGCGCGACGGTTCGCGCCGCATCACCCACATCACCGAGGTGATGGGCATGGAGGGCGACACCATCATCACCCAGGACATCTTCCTCTATGACCTCGTGGGTGAGGACGCCAACGGCAAGATCATCGGACGGCATCGCTCGACCGGCATCGGTCGGCCCCGCTTCTGGGAGCGCGCCCGCTACTACGGCGAGGAGAAGCGCCTTGCCGCCGCGCTCGATGCGGCGGAAGTGGCGGCGAAGACGTGAGCGGTAACGCACCATGAAGATACAGGTCCTCGCCCTCGCCTTTCTCGCCACCGCCGCCGTCGGCGGCATCGCCTGGGTTTTCCTCTATCCGCTGTTATCAGGCGAGCGAAAGGCGGAGAGCCGCCGCGCCTCCGTCGCGCGCGCCGAGCCGGTCGCGACACGGCAGGCCGAGAAAAGCCAGCGCTCGCGCCGCGAGCAGGTCGAGACCACGCTCAAGGATCTCGAACAGCGTCGTCTGAAGGAAAAGAGCGTTCCACTCAGCGTGCGGCTGTCGCAGGCCGGACTGGACTGGACGTCGCAGAAATTCTGGATCGTCTCCGCCGCGCTCGGCGGCGCGTTCTTCTTCGTCGTCATGTTCGTCGGCGGCGGACTGCTGGGGGCCGCGGGCCTTGCCTTCGCCGGCGGCTTGGGCCTACCGCGCTGGATGCTGAGCTTCCTGAAGAAGCGCCGCGAGAACAAGTTCCTGGCGGCGCTCCCGGATGCGGTCGATGTCATCGTCCGCGGCATCAAGGCCGGCCTGCCGCTGTTCGAATCGATCAAGGTCGTCGCTGCCGATTCGCCGGAGCCGCTGCGCAGCGAGTTCTTGGCGATCATCGAGACCCAGGCCATCGGCATGCCGCTGGGTGAGGCCTGCGCGCGTCTCTATGAGCGCATGCCGCTGCCGGAAGCGAACTTCTTCGGCATCGTCGTCTCGATCCAGCAGAAGTCCGGCGGCAACCTCTCCGAGGCCCTCGGCAACCTCTCGAAGGTGCTGCGTGACCGCAAGAAGATGAAGGAAAAGATCCAGGCGATGTCGATGGAGGCCAAGGCCTCCGCCGGCATCATCGGCTCGCTGCCGCCGATCGTGATGTTCCTGGTCTATCTCACGACCCCGCAATACATCTCGCTGCTGTGGACCCACCCCACCGGCCAGCTCATGCTGGTCGGCTGCGTCGTCTGGATGTCGATGGGCATCCTGGTGATGAAGAAAATGATCAACTTCGACTTCTGACGGTGCGCGTATGGTCGATCTCCTCGTCACGAAACTGCACGACGTTCATTTCATGACGATGCTGCTGGCGGCAATCGCCGCCAGCGCCACCGTCTACACGCTGGTGATGCCGCTGTTCGCCGGCGAAGGCCTTGCCAAGCGCATGAAGGCGGTGGCAAGCGAGCGCGAGCGCATCCGGCAGCGCGAGCGCGATCGGCTCGCCAAGACAGAGAAGGTTTCGCTGCGCCAGACGCCGAAGCAACTCGTCTCCAGGGTGGTCGACGACTTCAACCTCACCAAATGGCTGGCGCAGGAAGCCGCGCGCGATAAGCTCGTGATGGCAGGCTATCGTGGCCAGGCGCCCTACATCACTTTCCTGTTCGCCCGCATGGTGACACCGCTCGTGCTGTTCGTCGGCTCCATGCTCTACGTGTTCCTGATCGCGCATATGCAGCAGTCGCTGCCGATCAAGGTCGGTATCTGCGTCGGCGCCGCCTATCTTGGTCTCCAGGCGCCGATGCTGTTCCTGCGCAACGCGATCTCCAAACGCCAGCTCTCGATCAAGCGCGCCTTTCCCGACGCGCTCGACCTGCTGCTGATCTGCATCGAGTCCGGCATGTCGGTCGAGATGGCATTCCGCAAAGTCGCGACCGAGATCGTCGGCCAGTCGATCGCGCTGTCGGAGGAATTCACGCTGACCACGGCCGAGCTGTCCTACTTGCAGGACCGCAAAGTAGCCTATGAGAACCTGGCGCGGCGCACCGGCCTCGAAGGCGTCAAATCGGTCTGTCTCGCGCTTCAGCAGGCGGAGCGCTACGGTACCCCGCTCGGACATTCCTTGCGCGTGATGGCACAGGAAAACCGCGACATGCGCATGAACGAGGCCGAGAAGAAGGCCGCCGCGCTGCCGCCAAAGCTGACCGTGCCGATGATCCTGTTCTTCCTGCCGGTGCTGTTCGTCGTCATTCTCGGACCGACCGGCATCAAGGTCTCCGAGCTGCATTGATCGCTCGCGCCGTCCAACACGCGTTGAGTGAGATCAAACGCAAGCAGTTGCCGAGGTTCACCTCTCCCCAGCGAGGAGGGGTGAACTGCACCTCCGACTCGCGCCGGAAACTCGTCCTGTTCTAGCCGGCTATTCCGATTGGCTGAGGGAAGCGACCGGCATGCGCTTTGCCGCGTTGTGCGGCGCGTCGTTGCGGTTCAGCATTTCCTTGAGGTAGGCGACGTTGGCCGCGGCTTCGTCCGGCGGCAGGTCGGCCTTGACGATGCTCTCGGCCTCCGCGAAGCGTCCCTGCAGGCCGACCACCAGCGCAAGATTCTGCCGTACCCGCGCGCTGGCGCGTGGCGAGGCATAGGCCTGCCGGAGCGTCTCTTCCGCCCGCGGCAACTCCTTCGTGAGCATGTAGGAAAGGCCGAGATTGGACAGGACGCCTGGATCGCCGGGCGTGATCTTCAGTGCGCTGACATAGTAGCGGCGCGCTTCCTCGTGCTTGCCCATCTGGTCGAGGCAGGTGCCCTGCACGGAGAGCAGGCGCCAGTCCGGGTTGTCGGGCGAGTGCGCCTTCGACAGCACGTCGAAGGCCTGCTGAAAATTGCCGTTGTCGGCGAGCGCGCGGCCATAGAGCGCCAGAAGCGGCTTATTGCCGGGATGGGCGATGGTTGCCTGCTCCAGCACGGCGGCGGCCTGCGCCCGCTGGCCGTTGGCGCGCAGCGCCTGGCCAAAGGCAAGCGCGGCGTCGGGATCCTTCGGATTGGCGCGGTAGCGCTCGCCATAGACGTCGGCGGCGCGGACAGGATCTGCGGGCACTGCGGTTTCCGTGCGCGGCGACACCGAGCCCGTGATGTCGGAAATCTTAGACATCGCCGTACAGCCGCCGAGGCCCGCAGCGATGACCGCCACCAGCGAGCTGGATGCAAGAAGCCGGGCAACACTGAACCGCTGACGCATGACGCTTTGACTCTCGAGCCGATTGATCGAGCCGAACACGCCAGCAATAGACTGTTAACCCTAACGGCCGGTTAACACGGGCCTGCCGCCCCCAGGGCGGAGCGCCGCACGGCCGGCGGGCATGCCACCGAGAGCGAGGTCGACCCTCAACGGTCTTGCGCGGAGCGGCTCAGTACTCCATGGCGAGGCGCTTCCTCACTTCATCGATGCGCTTGTCGAGCGCGTCGAAACGCGCATGGACTGCGCGGTCATGGAGATAGAAAATGTAGCCGCCGGCGAGGAATGCGAAGATCCAGTGATGGTGTTCGACATAGGCGAAGACCGCCTCGACGGCCTGGCCGAAAAACGCGACCACGCTCCACAGAAATTCCATTGCATTCCCTCCCGGCACGGCTTGTCTTGGACTTGCCCTTGATCCGCGGCACCGACGCCACAGACGAGTTTTGGTGGAACCTAGCATGGTGACGGCGAGGCGAGTAGCAGCTCGCGGGCGCGCCGAGGGCGGCAAAGCCGATTGCGGGTGCCGCGAAACTCTGCGAAGTCTCTTGTCATCATCTGAACCAGCTTGGGCCGGACCCGCCAATGCCTTCCGTATTCGAGACGTCGTCTGCCGCCATTCCCATCACCTTCGTTACCAAATCGAGCTGGGACCGGGTCGCCGAGACGCTGGTGCCGCCGCAACGGCAGTTCGCCGCGGCCAACGGCTTTGCCGGAAAGCCGGGCGCCTATCTCGCGTTGCCGGCGCCGGATGGCGCAGTCGCAGGGGTCTTGTTCGGCCTCGAGGACGAGGCCGCAAGATCACGCGACCTGTTCCGGCCAGGCAGCCTGCCGGGGCTGCTGCCTGCCGGCACCTATCGCTTCGCCAATGCGCCGCACGATACGCGCCTCGCCACCCTCGCCTTTGCACTCGGCAGCTATCGCTTTGCCCGCTACCGCAAAGCGGATGCGCCCGAGGTCAGGCTGGTGCCGCCCGATGGGGTCGACGCCGCCGAAATTACTGGGATCGCCGATGCGGCGTGTCTGGCACGCGATCTCGTCAACACGCCTGCCAACGACATGGGGCCTGTCGAGCTCGCTGCGGCGGCGCAGGCGCTCGCCGCCGAATTCGGCGCGAGCTTTGGCTGCATCGTCGGCGACGAATTGAGGGCGCAGAATTTTCCGCTCATCCATGCCGTCGGCATGGCTTCGACCCGCGCGCCGCGTCTGATCGACATCACCTGGGGCAACCCTGCGCATCCAAAGGTCACTCTGGTCGGCAAGGGCGTCTGCTTCGACACCGGCGGGCTCGATATCAAGCCGTCGAGCGGAATGCTCATCATGAAGAAGGACATGGGCGGTGCGGCCAACGTGCTGGCGCTCGCGCGCATGGTGATGGGTGCCAAGCTCAAGGTGCGGCTGCGCGTGCTGATCCCCGCCGTGGAGAACGCGGTCGCCGGCAATGCCTTCCGGCCGCTCGACATCTTCCCCTCGCGCAAGGGGATCACGGTCGAGATCGGGAACACCGACGCGGAAGGCCGGCTGGTGCTGGCCGACGCGCTGGCGCTGGCGGACGAGGAGAAGCCCGATCTGCTGATCGATCTGGGCACGCTGACCGGTGCGGCACGCGTTGCGCTGGGCCCGGATTTACCGCCCTTTTACACCAATGATGAGACGCTTGCCGCCGACGTCGCGCGCTGCGCCGTCAAGGAGAACGATCCGTTGTGGCGCATGCCGCTATGGCCGGCTTACGATTCCTGGCTGGACTCCAAGACGGCCAACATCACCAACGCGCCATCCGGAGCCTTCGCCGGCTCGATCACCTGCGCGCTGTTCCTGCAGCGTTTCGTCGAGCAGGCGAAGAGCTGGCTGCATGTCGACATCTACGCCTGGACGCCATCGGCAAAACCCGCGCGACCCGAGGGCGGCGAATGCCAGGCCGCGCGCGCTCTCTTCGCACTTTTGAGCGAACGCTATGCATGACCCTCGGGTGACGCCGGCACGCGGCGACATCGCCGCGAAATATCTCGAAGGCAAGGTGCAGGCCGAGCGCTTCGTCACCGGCGAAGAATTCGAGGTGGTCGAGGCAATCGCGCCGCTGCGCGAGCAGCCGTCGTCGAGCGCGATGCTGATGACCGAGGCGCTGCGCGGCGAGCGCGTCACGATCTACGATCGCAACGGCGAAGGCTGGGCCTGGGGCCAGCTCGTAAGTGACGGTTATGTCGGCTGGGTTCCCGATGCGACGCTCGCCAAGCCCGCGGCTGCGCCGACAAACAAGGTCAGTGCGCTCCGGACCTTTGCCTTTCCGGGCCCGTCGATCAAGCTGCCGCCATCCGACACGCTCGTGATGGGGTCAAAAGTCGCGGTAACGCGCGAGGACGGCTCCTTCGCAATCACCCGCGAGGGACACTATCTCCCGAAGACGCACCTCGTCGCTCTCGACCACCGCGAGCCGGATTTGGTCGCCGTCGCCGAGCGCTTCGTCGGCACGCCCTACCTCTGGGGCGGGAAGAGCTCATTCGGCATCGATTGCTCGGGGCTGGTCCAGGTTTCACTCACTGCCGCCGGCATCGGCTGCCCGCGCGACAGCGACATGCAATTGGCGGGTCTCGGACGAACCCTGGAGCCGCATGAGAGGACCAAGCTGCAACGCGGCGACCTGATTTTCTGGAAGGGCCATGTCGCGATCGTGCGCGATGGCAGCACCATGGTCCACGCCAACGCGCATCACATGGCGACGGTGATCGAGGCGATCCAACCGGCAATTGCGCGGATCAAGCAGGCCGGCAGCGAGGTCATTGCGATCAAGCGGCTGGGTTGATCTCGCGAAAGTGACTCGGACCACCTCGCCCATGGGGAGAGGTGAGGAGCCTACGTCGCCACCGCCCCGTTGCCGGCCGTCTCCAGCCGGAACGCGGCCGCGAACAGGGCGCGCGTGTAGTCTGTCTTCGGGTTCTTGAACAGCTCCGCCGCCTGCCCTTCCTCGACCACCTTGCCGCCGCGCATCACGATCAGGTGGCTGGCGAGCGAGGCCACGACGCGCAGATCGTGCGAAATGAACATGTAGGTGAGATCGCGCTTGCGCTGCAATTCGCGCAGAAGGTCGACCATCTGCGCCTGGAACAGCATGTCGAGCGCGCTGGTCGGCTCATCCAGCACGACGAAATCCGGCTCGAGCACGATCGCGCGCGCGATGCTGATGCGCTGGCGCTGGCCGCCGGAGAATTCATGCGGATAGCGGAAGCGCGTTTCCGGATTGAGACCGACATCCTCCAGCGCCTTGATGACGCGTGCCTCGCGGTCCTCGCGCGAAAGCTTCGGCTGATGCACCGAAAGCCCCTCACCGACGATATCGGCGACCGACATGCGCGGGCTGAGCGAGCCGAACGGATCCTGGAACACGACCTGCATGTCGCGGCGGAACGGGCGCATCTCCTTGAAGCGCAGACCCTGGATATCTTTCCCCAGGAAGACGATGCGGCCGTTCGACGAGATCAGCCGTAAGAGCGCAAGCCCGAGCGTGGTCTTGCCGGAGCCGGACTCGCCGACGACGCCGAGCGTCTCGCCCTTGCGCACGGCGACGCTGACGCCGTCGACCGCTTTGATGTGTCCGACCGTCTTGCGCAGGAAACCGCGCTTGATCGGAAACCAGACCTTCAGCGCGTCGGCCGACATCACGACCGGCGCGTTCGGCTGCGGCGGCGCCGGATCCGGCTTCGGCTCGGCCGCGAGCAGGTCACGCGTATAGGGATGCTTGGGGCTGGTGAAGACCTGCTCGACCGGCCCCTGCTCGACGATCTTGCCGCCGTTCATCACGCAGACGGTGTCGGCGATACGGCGCACGATACCGAGATCATGGGTGATGAAGAGCAGGCTCATGCCGAGGCGCGATCGGATCTCGGCTAGCAGCGCCAAAATCTGCGCCTGCACCGTGACGTCGAGCGCCGTCGTCGGCTCGTCCGCAATCAACAGGTCGGGCTCATTGGCGAGCGCCATCGCGATCATCACGCGCTGGCGCTGACCGCCGGAGAGCTGATGCGGATAGCTCGCGAGCCGCGTCTCGGGATCGGGGATGCCGACCTGGGCGAGGAGTTCCAGCGTCCGCTTGCGCGCCAGCGCATTGCTGGTCGGATTGTGGAGCTGGATGATCTCGCCGATCTGCGCCTCGATCGTGTGCAGCGGATTGAGCGAGGTCATCGGCTCCTGGAAGATGATGGAGATGTCGCTGCCGCGGATTCCGCGCATCTCCTGCTCCGAGAGGTTCAGGATCTCACGCCCCTTGAAGCGGATGCTTCCCGAGGGATGCGAGGCGTTGGGATAGGGCAGAAGCTTCATGACCGAGAGCGCGCTGACCGACTTGCCGGAGCCGGATTCGCCGACCAGCGCCACGCATTCGCCGCGCTTGATCTGGAACGACACCTTGTCGACGGCGAGCGTCGTGCCTGCGCCCTGGTGGAAGGCCACCGAGAGGTCGCGCACGCTCAGAAGGGGCTGGTTGATCGCGTCCATCGCTTACCTGAACGTCTTGCGCGGATCGAAGGCGTCGCGGACCGCTTCGCCGGTGAAGATCAGGAGCGACAGCATGATCGCGACGGCGAAGAAGCCGGAGAAACCAAGCCACGGCGCCTGCACGTTGGCCTTGGCCTGCGCCAACATCTCGCCGAGCGACGGCGAGCCGGGCGGCAGGCCAAAGCCCAGGAAGTCCAGCGCCGTGAGCGTCATCACCGATGAGGAGACGATGAACGGCAAGAACGTCATCGTCGCCACCATGGCGTTCGGCAGGAGGTGGCGGAACATGATCACGGCATTGGAGACACCGAGCGCCCGTGCAGCCTGGATGTATTCGAAATTGCGCCCGCGCAAGAACTCCGCGCGCACGAGGCCGACCAGCGCCACCCAGTGGAACAGCACCATGATGCCGAGCAGGATGAAGAAGCCCGGCGGGAGCACCGCCGATATGATGAGCAGCAGATAGAGATAGGGAATCGCATTCCATATCTCGATGAAGCGCTGGAACAACAGATCGATCCAGCCACCGAAATAGCCCTGCACGCCGCCGGCGATGATGCCGATGACCGACGAGACGATGGTCAGGATGAGGCCGAACAGCACCGAGATGCGGAAGCCATAGATCAGACGCGCAACCACGTCGCGGCCCTGATCGTCGGTCCCGAGCCAGTTGTATTCGAGATCGCGGCAGCTCTTCAGTCCCTTCTTCTCCACCACCGGCTTGCATTGCGCCTCCGTCAGCATCCAGGTTGGCGGCGACGGCGCGGGTGTCGGCAGGTCGAGATTGTGGGTGTCGTAGGAATAGCGGATGAGCGGCCAGACGATCAGGCCGCCCTTGTCCTTGATCAGCTTCTGCAAATAGGGATCGCGATAGTCGGCCGCGGTCTCGAAATCGCCGCCGAAGGTGGTCTCCGAATAGGTAACGAAAGCGGGCCAGTAGAGACGGCCGTCGAACTTGATCATGAACGGACGATCGTTGGCGATCAGTTCGGCGAACAGCGACACCACGAACAGGACCATGAAGATCCAGAACGACCAGTAGCCGCGCCTGTTCGCCTTGAAGTTCTGCCAGCGCCGGCGGTTGAGCGGCGACGGGGCGAACGCCTTGCCCGTAGGGGGTACTGCCTCGCCCAGCGGCGCCTGGGTCTTGGTCTCGATCGGTGTGGGCGCGATGACCGACATCAGACCTCCCGCGCCTCGAAATCGATCCGGGGATCGATCCACATATAGGTCAGGTCGGAGATCAGATTGACCACGAGCCCCATCAGCGAAAAGATGTAGAGCGTGCCGAACACGACGGGATAATCGCGGTTGAGAACGCTCTCGAAACCCAGCAGCCCGAGCCCGTCCAGCGAGAAGATGGTCTCGATCAAAAGCGAGCCCGAGAAGAAGGCGCTGATGAAGGCGCCAGGGAAACCCGCGATCACGATCAGCATGGCGTTGCGGAAGATGTGGCCGTAGAGCACCTGTCGCTCGCTACAGCCCTTGGCCCGCGCGGTCATGACATATTGCTTGCGGATTTCGTCCAGGAACGAATTCTTGGTGAGAAACGTCATGGTCGCAAATGCACCGAGCGCCATCGAGATCAGGGGCAAGGTCAGGTGCCAGAAATAGTCGAGGATCTTCCAGTACCAGGGGAATTGCGACCAGCCGTCCGATGTCAGCCCGCGCAGCGGGAACCAGTTGAAGAACGAGCCGCCGGCGAACAGGATGATCAGGAGGATCGCAAACAGGAAGCCGGGGATCGCGTAGCCGAGCACGATCACCGCCGACGTCCAGGTGTCGAAACGCGCGCCGTCCTTGACCGCCTTGCGGATGCCGAGCGGTATGGAGATCAGGTACGTCATCAGCGTCAGCCAGATGCCGAGCGAGATCGAGACCGGCAGCTTCTCCTTGATGAGCTGAATGACGCTGACGGTGCGAAAGTAGCTGGTGCCGAAATCGAACCGCGCGAAATTCCAGACCATCATCAGGAAGCGCTCGGGCGCTGGCTTGTCGAAGCCGAATTGCTGCTCCAGCTTCTTGATGAACTCGGGATCGAGCCCCTGCGCGCCGCGGTATTTCGAGTTGACCGCGTCGGCGCCGGCGCCGACCTGTCCCGGCGCACGCTGCGCGAAATCGCCGCCGCCCGAGATGCGCGAGGTGCCGCCGGTGTCGGCGCCGGAGAGCTGCGCGATCACGCGCTCCACCGGGCCGCCCGGTGCGAATTGCACCACCACGAAGGAAATGAAGAGGATCCCGAGCAGCGTCGGGATCATCAGGAGGATACGGCGGGCGATATAGGCGCTCATGAGCTACTTCGCCTGATCGAGCCTGGCGGCTTTGGCGGCATCATACCACCACAGAGTCCGCTCGCCGACGTCGCTGGAATAGTCACTCAGCTGGTACCGCGGCAACTCCTTCGGGTGATCGAACATGTCCCAATAGGCCAGTCGGTGGCTGGTGTTGTTCCATTGCGGCACCCAATAGCGCCCGGCACGAAAGACGCGATCGATAGCACGGCAGGCGACCGTCAGTTCATCGCGCGTATTGGCCGCCATCGCTTTCTCCACCAGCGCATCGATCGCAGGATTGGCGACGCCGGCCAGGTTATGGGATCCCTTCGTGGCTGCGGCCTGCGAGGTGAAATAGGTCCGCAGGCTGTCACCGGGGGTCGGCGTCATGCTGATGCGCTCGATCGCGACGTCGAAATCGAACCCTTCGACCCGCGCGCGATGCTGGACGGCATCGACGACGCGCAGACTGGCCTCGATCCCAAGCGTGTTCAGGTTCTTGATGAAGGAGGCGTGATGCGGCTGGAACGACGGCTCGTCGATCAGGAACTCGACGGTGAAGACGTCGCCATTCGGCAGCAGACGCTTGCCATCCTTGACCGGAAGCTTTGCCTCCTGGAGCAACTGCTGCGCCTTGCGCAACAGCGTGCGGTCCTGGCCCGAGCCGTCCGTCACCGGCGGCACGTAGGGCTCGCCAAACACCTCATCTGGGACCTGGCCGCGATAGGGCTCGAGCAGCCTCAACTCCTCCGGCGAGGGCATGCCTTGCGCAACGAGGTCAGAGTTCTGGAACGGCGAGATTGTGCGGGCATAGGCGCCATACATGATGGTCTTGTTGGTCCACTCGAAATCGAACGCGCAATTCATGGCGTCGCGAATCCTGGCGTCCTTGAACTTGTCGCGGCGGGTATTGATGAACCAGCCCTGGCCGCCTGACGGCGTTCGGTCCGGCACCGATTCTCGCTTGACGCGGCCGTCCTTGATGGCCGGAAAATCGTAGCGCGTCGCCCAGATGCGCGAGGTGAATTCCTCGCGATAGAAGTAGTTCTTGCCGGTGAAGCCCTCGAACGCGACGTCGCGATCGCGGTAGTACTCGTAGCGCACGACGTCGAAATTGTTGCTGCCGCGACAGACCGGCAGGTCGGCAGCCCACCAGTCCTTCACCCGCTCGAACTCGATGTAGCGATTGATTTCGAACTTCCCGACCTTGTAGGGGCCCGAGCCGAGCGGGACATCCGTCGTCGATTCCTCGAACGGCCTCGTCGCGTAATAAGCCTTCGAGAAGATCGGCAGGCCTGCCGCATAGAGCGGCACGTCGCGCGCGCGCTTCTCGGCGAAATTCACCACTACGATGGAGTCATCGAGCGCCTCGGCGCCCTTGACGTCGCGCATCTGCAACTGGACCAACGGATGGCCCTTTTCCTTCAGCGTGTTGATGGAGAAGGCGACATCATGCGCGGTCAGCCTCCCACCGTCGTGAAACCTCGCCTCGGGCCGAATCGTGAAACGGTAGGCGAGCTTGTCCGGGGAGATCTGCACCGATTTGGCGGCATAGCCGTACATCGCATCGGGCTCATCACCCGCATGCGCCATCAGCGAGATGAAAGTCAGATCCATGCCCTGCGCGCCCTCGCCTTTGAGGATGAAGGCGTTGAGCGAGCTGAATGTGAAGAAGGATTGATTGTAGGCGCGCACCGACGGGATCAGCGAGAACGTGCCGCCCTTCGGCGCATCGACATTGACGTAGTCGAAATGGTGGAAGTCGGCCGGATATTTGAGATCGCCGAACGCCGAGATTCCGTGCATCTCGGCCGGCATCTCCGACCCCTGCGCGCCGCGCAGCCAAGCCGGGCTCAGCGATGCGCTCAAGGCGCCGCCGGCGCCCATGGCCAGCACGTGCCGTCGTGAAAGCTGCGCCATGCGCGAAAGCTTCCTCAAGAGCGTTTTCCGATTCGGGCAGCCTTCTCGGCGTCATACCACCACAGCGTCGGCAGGCCTGACCTGCCATATTTCGGCAGCGGCTCGGCATGGCTGAAGCGGTCCCACCGGGCGTAGCGCGAGAACGAATAGGTAAACTGGGGCACGACGTAGAAATTCCACAGCAGCACGCGATCGAGCGCACGCGTTGCGGCAACGAGCCCAGGGCGGTCCTTGGCGAAGATCACTTTCTCGATCAATGCATCCACGGCCGGATTCTTGATCCCGATGGTGTTGCGCGCGCCGGGCACGTCGGCCGTCTGCGATCCCCAATACTCGCGCTGCTCGTTGCCCGGCGAGAGCGACTGGCCCCACTGATCGATGATCATGTCGAAGTCGAAGCTCCGCAGCCGGTTCTGATACTGGGCGTCGTCGACCGTGCGGACCGACGTATTGACGCCAATCCGCTCCAGCGACGGCTTGTAGAACAGTGCGATACGCTCGGACGAGGGATCCTGGACCAGGATTTCAACCGTCAGAACCTTGCCAGAGGCGTCGACCAGCTTGTGATCGCGTACCTCGAAGCCCGCCTCCTTCAGGAGCTTTGCCGCTTCACGCAAGTTGGCGCGCACCGCTTCCGGATTGCCGCCGACCGGATTCTGGTACGGCGTGGTGAAGACTTCCGGCGGCACCTTGTCCTTCACGGTCTCGAGGATCTGCAATTCCTCACCCTGAGGCAGGCCGGTTGCGGCAAGCTCCGTGCCCTCGAAGTAGCTGTTGATCCGCTTGTACTGACCGAAGAACAGCTGCTTGTTCATCTCCTCGAAGTCGAAGGCGTAATTGAAAGCCCGCCGCACCCGCGGGTCCCTAAACTGGTCGCGCCTGCTGTTGACCACGAAGGCCTGCATCCGACCGGAATCGTTGATCGGGAATTCTTCCTTGACCACCCGCTTCTCGGTGACTGCCGGAAAATCGTAGGCGGTCGCCCATTGCTTGGCGGAATTCTCTGCGATCCAGTCGGCCTGATCGGCCTTGAAGGCTTCGAGCGCCACGATGTTGTCGCGGAAGAACTCGAAGCGCAACTCGTCGAAATTGTTCTGCCCGACCTGGCTCGGCAAGTTCGCGCCCCAATGGTCCTTGACCCGTTCGAGCTTGATCGAGCGTCCCGCCACGAATTCCTTGATCCGGTATGGACCTGAGCCGAGCGGAATCTCGAGTGTAGTCGCACCGATGTCGCGCTTGCGCCCTTGCGCATCGGTGCCTTCCCACCAGTGCTTTGGCAGCACCGTGAGCTCGCCGACGATGGTGGGCAGTTCCCTGTTGCCAGGACCGTCAAAGGTAAACTTGATGTCGCGCTCGCCGACCTTCTCGGCTTTCACCACATGGCGGTAGTACGACCCGTACATCGGGCTTTGCTTCTTCAGCGTCTCCAGCGAGAAGATCACGTCCTCAGGCGTGACCGGCTTGCCGTCGTGCCAGCGGGCTTCCTTGCGGAGGCGATAGATCACCCAGGAGAAATCGTCCGGATGCTGGGCGGCTTCGGCAAGCTCACCGTACTGCGTCGCCACTTCGTCCTGCGCGCGAGTCATCAGGGTTTCGTGGATCAGCCCGGCAGCCGGTGCGATCACGCCTTTGATGCCGGCAACCGCAATGTTGAAATTGTCGAAGGTGCCGATCGAGATCATGCGCGCGATGCCGCCCTTCGGCGCGTCCGGATTGACGTAGTCGAAGCGCTTGAAATCGGCGGGGTACTTGATGTCGCCAAACAGGGACAGACCATGGCGCCAGGGAAGTTCACCGGCCGATTGCGCCTGCGCGGCGCCAATGATCGGAATGCCGACGGCGGAACCGAGGGCGGGGAGCGCAGCAGTCGCAGCGCCGGCTAGCAGAAGATCGCGTCGGGTAATGGCCAAATGAACGTCCCTGTCTTGAAGGAGGTTACCCCTTTAAGGCCCCAATATACGGCAAGGTTTCGACCGATTGTGTTGCTTTTTCCTCATCTTGTAAGGCCGCGGGGACGGTTCGCTGCGACGAAACGCCCCGATAACAACGCTGCGAGGCGTCAAGCGACAGATAAGGAAAAAGGAAACGGCCAGGCTTTTCGAGCCTGGCCGCGGGTCAGCATAATCTTTTGGCGATCTTACTTCGCCGCAGTCGGCAGCGGCTTCGGGCTATCGGCCAGGCTATTCAGATAGGCGATGACGTCGGCGCGCTCCGAATCCTTCGGAATACCGGCGAAGCCCATCGCCGTCCCGGGAATGAAGCCCTTCGGGTTGGTGATGAACTTGTTGAGATCGTCGATGGTCCACTCGCCGCCCTTACCCTTCATCGCGGCGGAGTAGTTGAAGCCAGCTTCGGTGGCACGGGCGCGGCCAACGACGCCGTAGAGGTTCGGACCAACGCGATTCGGGCCGCCCTTCTCGAAGGTGTGGCAGGCGCCGCACTTCTTGGCGGCAGAAGCGCCCTTTTCCACGGAGGCGGTCTGGAGCAGTTTTTCGATCGGCTCCGACGACGCCGCCGCCGCGCCGCCCTCGCCGCCATGGCCAGCCTCTTCCTTCACGGCGATCTCGAAGCCGGGCTTCTCCGGCGGTTTCGCAGCGAACAAGGCCTGGGCGGTGAAGCTTGTCACCAGGAGAATGAGGCAGGTGCCGAGGATGGCACCGAGGATCTTGTTGAGTTCGAAAGAGTCCATTTCCGGCCAGGCCCCACACCGCAAGAAGGATAAAGCGGCCCCAAGCGGCCGCCAGGACGTGCCTCGGGAGAATCAAATGTTCCTTATCGTTCCCCCGAGTTTTGCCATTGAGATATCGGTTTGCCCGTGGTCTGGCAACCCGTATAAACGGCCCCGCTTTCCTCCCATCCCCACCCGATTTCCCGGTGCGGAAAACGACCGTTTCCAGGCCCTTGATCCGATGACCGATCCCCGCATTCTAGTGCTGATCCCGGCTCGCATGGCGGCCACCCGCCTGCCCGGCAAGCCGCTCAAGGACATCGCCGGGCTGCCGATGATCGTGCATGTGATGCGCCGGGCGGAAGCCGCCGCGATCGGCCGGGTTGCAGTCGCTACCGACACGCAGGAGATCGCGGATGTCGTCACCGCGCATGGCGGCGTCGCCGTAATGACCCGCCCCGAGCATCCGTCGGGGTCGGACCGCATCCACGAGGCCATGCAGAAGCTCGATCCGGACGGCAAGGCCGAGATCGTGGTCAATCTCCAGGGCGATTTCCCGACGATCTCGACTGCCAACATCCGCGACGTGCTGCCCCCGCTCGCCGACCCTTCCGTCGACATCGCGACGCTGGCCTCGCAAATCCATACCGAGGAGGAGGACCTCGCCCCCAGCGTTGTGAAAGCTGTGGGAACCTCGCTCGGGGGTAAGCGGATGCGCGCGCTGTACTTTACCCGCGCCACCGCCCCTACCGGAGACGGACCGCGTTACCACCATATCGGCCTCTACGCCTACCGCCGCGCCGCGCTGGAGCGGTTCGTATCGCTGCCGCCCTCGCCGCTGGAATTGCAGGAGAAGCTGGAGCAGCTCCGGGCGCTGGAGGCCGGCATGCGTATCGACTTCACCATCGTCGACACCGTGCCCCGCGGCGTCGACACCGCGGCAGACTTAGAGACCGCCCGCAGCATCCTTTCCAAATCCTGAGCCGCTGTTACAAGGCCCGACATGAGCAAGATGAAAATCGCATTCCAGGGCGAGCCTGGGGCCAATTCCCACATCGCCATCGACGAGGCCTATCCCGACGCCGAGCCGATGCCGTGCGCGACCTTCGAGGACGCGCTGTCAGCGATCTCGTCCGGCGAGGCCGATCTCGGCATGATCCCGATCGAGAATTCGGTCGCGGGACGCGTCGCCGATATCCACCATCTGCTGCCGGCCTCAGGCCTCTTCATCATCGGCGAGTGGTTCCTGCCGATCCGGCATCAATTGATGGCGGTGAAGGGCACCAGGCTCGAAGACATCAAGAGCGTGGAGAGCCATGTGCATGCGCTCGGCCAGTGCCGGCGCATCATCCGCAAGCTCGGCGTCAAACCGATCGTGGCCGCCGACACCGCCGGTAGCGCGCGCGATATTTCCGAACGCAAGGACAAGAGCGTCGCCGCAATTGCCTCGCGGCTTGCCGCAAAGATCTACGGCCTCGACATTCTGGCCGAGGACATCGAGGACGAGGCCCATAACACCACGCGCTTCGTCGTGCTCGCCCGCGAGGCGAAATGGGCCGAGCAGGATTCGGGCCCGCTGGTCACCTCTTTTGTATTCCGGGTGCGCAACCTGCCCGCTGCGCTCTACAAGGCGCTGGGCGGCTTTGCCACCAACGGCGTCAACATGACCAAGCTCGAAAGCTACATGGTCGACGGCAATTTTTTCGCGACGCAGTTTTACGCCGATGTCGACGGCCACCCCAACGACAAGGGGCTCGCCTTCGCGCTCGAGGAGCTGAAATTCTTCTCCCGGGAATTCCGCATCGTCGGCGTGTATCCGGGCCATCCGTTCCGCGCGACGTTCAGCGAGAAGCTGGATTAGCTTCCCGTGTCCCGGACGCGCGAAGCGCGAGCCGGGATCCAGGGGCACGATAGCTTCTACGCCGCCTCTTTCTTCACCAGCCCGAATGCATCGGCCAGCAGCGAATACGACTTCTTCCGCGCCTCATGGTCATAGACCGCCGTGATCACCATCAATTCGTCCGGCTTGCTCGCGTCGAGCAGCGGCTTCAGCTTCTGCTGCACGGTCGCTGGGCTACCGGCGAACAGGCGCGAACGGTTGCGGGCGATCGAGGCGCGCTCGGCGTCCGTGTAGGGGTAGGCGAGCGCCTCTTCCACGCTCGGTAGCGGCAGATATTGGCCGCGATCGCGGCGTAGCCGATTGAGGTCGAAGGACGAGGCGAGCTTTTCGGCCTCCTCATCGGTATCCGCTGTGACGACCGCCACTGCGAGAATTGCGTGCGGCGTCGCGCGCCAGGCGGACGGCTGGAAACGGTTGCGATAATGCGCCATCGCGTCGATCGCATCATGGCTCGCAAAATGATGCGCGAACGCGAAGCCCATGCCGACCTGGGCTGCCAATTCCGACGAATAGTCGCTGGAGCCGAGCAGCCAGATCGGCGGCAAGGGCGTATCGTCGGGCATTGCGACTACGTTGTTGTAGGGATGGCCCGAGGGGAATTCGCGCGTCTCCCACAGGATCAGTTCGTGCAGCCGCTCGAGGAAATCGTCGCCCTCGCGGCGATCGAGACGGCTCCTGAGCGCGTACGCCGTGGCTCCGTCGGTGCCGGGCGCGCGGCCGAGACCGAGATCGATACGGCCGGGAAAAAGCGCCTCCAGCATCTTGAAGCGCTCGGCCACCACTAAAGGGGCGTGATTGGGCAGCATCACGCCGCCGGAGCCGACACGGATGTGCTTCGTCACGGCCGCGATCTGCCCGATCATGACGTCAGGCGCCGGACTCGCGACGGAGGCGAGGTTGTGGTGCTCGGCGAGCCAATAGCGGACATAGCCGAGTTGATCGACATGGCGCGCCAGGTCGATGCTGTTGCGCAACGCCGCGGCGGGCCTTGTGCCTGACGTGACGACGGAGAGGTCGAGAACGGAGAGCTGGATCATGGCCGGTTCAACGTAGTGCGCCACCCCGGAGCGGCAATGGCCGGATGAAGCAGAGCTGGCCTGTGTTGGCCTCGAGAGACCTGGCATTTGCTGAAGTCCGTTGGGATTCCGCAAGCCTTGATCATCTAGTTTTCATTCTGCCCACCCGATTGACCGCAGCTCAGTAAACTCAAATGCTACATAATATCCTGAAATAACTTACACTTCTAGATTTCATCGATTTCCCACCGGCATCATGTGTGGCACAAAAATACCGATCTCCTTGGCCATAGTGGGCCACTTCCCATCGGCGATGGGCTGTCGAGAATACCCCGTTTGGCCTATCTTAGCGCTTCCGAAGCTAAATGACGCAGTTGCGAAGAGAATCTGGAGCGAATGGTGCCATGACCGAGCCGGCGACGCCCGCCCAATATAACGGGCAAGATAATGGGCAAGACGGGCACCTCGCCAAGCGTCCGGCGATCTCCTTCGAGTTCTTTCCACCCAAGACCGAGGAGATGGAGAAGAACCTGTGGGAGACCATCAACCGCCTCGCCCCGCTCGACCCGAAATTCGTTTCGGTGACCTATGGCGCCGGCGGCTCGACCCGTGAGCGCACCCACGCCACCATCGCCCGCATCCTGAAGGAGACTTCGCTGCTGCCGGCCGCGCATCTCACCTGCGTCGGCGCTTCGCGCGGTGAGATCGACGAGATCGTCGACCGCTACCACGAGGTCGGCGTCCGCCACATCGTGGGCCTGCGCGGTGATCCGCCCGGCGGCATCGGCACGCCCTACTCCACCCATCCCGACGGCTACCAGAGTTCAGCCGAGCTCGTCGCCGGCATCAAGAAGCGGCACGCCGACATCGAGGTTTCGGTATCGGCCTATCCGGAGAAGCACCCCGAGGCGCGCGACTTCGACGCCGACATCGACACGCTGAAGGCCAAGGTCGACGCCGGCGCGACGCGCGCGATCACCCAGGTGTTCTTCGATAACGACCTCTACTTCCGCTATCTCGACCGCGTCCGCACGCGCGGCATCAATATCCCCATCGTGCCTGGCATCATGCCCATGCACAATTTCAAGCAAGCCCGCAATTTCGTCACCCGCGCCGGCACCAGCGTTCCGAACTGGCTCGCGGAGAAGTTCGATGGGCTCGACAACGATCCGGAGACGCGCAAGCTCGTCGCAGCGACGGTAGCCGCCGGCCAGGTACACAAGCTCGCCAAGCACGGCGTCGACACCTTCCATTTCTACACCATGAACCGCGCCGATCTCGTATTCGCGATCAGCCATTTGCTCGGCATTCGCGCCAAGAGCGCGCAGAAGGCGGCGTAACCGATGACCGTGACCGTGTCTCCCAAGCGAACCGCCCTGCTCGCCGCCGCGCGCGAGCGCATCCTGGTGCTCGACGGCGCCATGGGTACGATGATCCAGGGCCTGCAGTTCGACGAGGCCGCCTTCCGCGGCGAGCGCTTCAAGAATTTTCACCGCGACCTGCGCGGCAACAACGACCTCTTGATCCTGACCCAGCCGCAGGCGATCGAGGATATCCACGCCGCGTACCTGCGTGCTGGCGCCGACATCGTCGCGACCAACACCTTCTCGACGACCTCGATCGCGCAGGCCGACTACGACCTCGCCGACATCGTCTATGACATGGCGCGCGAAGGCGCCCGCCTCGCAGGCAACGCCGCCAAACGCGTTGAGGCCGAGGACGGCAAGCCGCGCTTCGTCGCCGGTGCCATCGGCCCCACCAACCGCACCGCCTCGATCTCGCCTGATGTCGCAAATCCCGGCTACCGCGCCGTCACTTTCGACGACCTGCGCGAGTCCTATGGCGAGCAGATCCGGGGCCTGCTCGACGGCGGCGTCGACCTCTTGCTGGTCGAGACCATCTTCGACACGCTGAACGCCAAGGCGGCGCTCTATGCCATCGCCGAGATCACTGAAGAACGCGGCATCGACGTGCCCGTGATGGTCTCAGGCACCATCACCGACAAGTCCGGCCGTCTGCTGTCCGGACAGATGCCGGAGGCGTTCTGGAATTCGGTGCGGCACGCAAAGCCCATCACCATCGGCTTCAACTGCGCGCTCGGCGCGGAAGATCTGCGCGCGCATATCGCGGACATTGGCCGCGTCGCCGACGCGCTGGTCTGCGCCTATCCCAATGCCGGGTTGCCCAACGAATTCGGCCAGTATGATGAGACGCCAGAGTACATGGCCCGTCTGGTCGGCGAGTTCGCGCGTGATGGTTTGGTCAACATCGTCGGTGGCTGCTGTGGCACCACGCCCGAGCACATCGCGGCGATTGCCGCTGCGGTGGCGCCGCACAAGCCGCGCGTCGTGCCCGCGATCGAGCCTCGCTTGAGGCTCTCCGGCCTCGAGCCGTTCGTGCTCACCGATGCGATCCCCTTTGTCAACGTCGGCGAGCGCACCAACGTCACGGGCTCGGCCCGCTTCCGTAAATTGATCACGGCCGGCGACTTCACGGCCGCGCTCCAGGTCGCGCGCGACCAGGTCGAGAACGGCGCGCAAATCATCGACGTCAACATGGACGAGGGCCTTCTGGACTCGGAAGCCGCGATGCGGACCTTCCTCAACCTCGTCGCCGCCGAACCCGACATCGCCCGCGTCCCCGTGATGGTGGACTCCTCGAAATTCTCCGTGATCGAGGCCGGCCTGAAATGCGTGCAGGGCAAACCCGTCGTCAACTCAATCTCGATGAAGGAAGGCGAGGAGAAATTCATCTTTGAAGCCAAAATCGCGCGGCGCCACGGCGCGGCCGTCGTGGTGATGGCTTTCGACGAAGTCGGCCAGGCCGATACGTTCGCGCGCAAGACCGAGATCTGCAAGCGCGCCTACGATATCCTGGTGAACCGCGTCGGCTTCCCGCCGGAAGACATCATCTTCGATCCCAACATCTTTGCGATCGCGACGGGCATTGAGGAGCACAACAATTACGGCGTCGACTTCATCGAGGCGACGCGCTGGATCCGCCAGAATCTGCCCGGCGCGCACATCTCGGGCGGCGTCTCCAACCTGTCTTTCTCGTTCCGCGGCAACGAGCCGGTGCGCGAGGCCATGCACTCGGTGTTCTTGTATCATGCCATCAAGGCCGGCATGGACATGGGTATCGTCAATGCCGGGCAGATGATCGTCTATGACGACATCGATCCCGAGCTGCGGCAAACTTGCGAGGACGTGGTCCTCAACCGCGACGCGAGCGCCTCCGAGCGGCTGCTCGCGCTTGCCGAAAAATTCCGCGGCAAGAAGACCGAGAGCAAGGAAGCCGATCTCGCCTGGCGCGAATGGCCGGTCGAAAAGCGGCTCTCGCACGCACTGGTGCATGGCATCACCGAGTTCATCGAGCAGGATACCGAAGAAGCCCGCAAGGCATCCTCGCGCCCGCTCGACGTCATCGAAGGCCCGCTGATGGCCGGCATGAACGTGGTCGGCGATCTCTTCGGTGACGGCAAGATGTTCCTGCCGCAGGTCGTGAAATCCGCGCGCGTGATGAAGCAGGCGGTCGCCTGGCTGATGCCGTTCATGGAAGAGGAGAAGGCACGCAACCTCGCGAGCGGCATCGGTGGCGCTGCCAACTCATCCGCCGGCAAGATCGTGCTCGCGACCGTGAAGGGCGACGTCCACGACATCGGCAAGAACATCGTCGGCATCGTGCTCCAGTGCAACAATTTCGAGGTCATCGACCTCGGCGTGATGGTGCCGGCCGCCAAGATCGTCGAGACCGTGAAGGCGGAGAAGGCCGACCTCGTCGGCCTGTCCGGCCTGATCACGCCCTCGCTCGACGAGATGGCGTTCTTCGCCGGCGAATTGCAGCGCGAGGGCTTGAAGCTGCCGCTCCTGATCGGCGGCGCGACCACGAGCCGTGTGCACACGGCCGTCAAGATCGATCCGAACTACAAGGCAGGCCCCGTCGTGCATGTCAACGACGCGAGCCGCGCCGTCGGCGTCGCCTCCTCGCTGCTGTCGCCCGAGAAGCGCCATGCCTATGCCGCGGAGGTGCGCGCCGAATACGCAAAGATCTCGGAAGCGCATCTGCGCGCGCAGGCCGACAAGAAGCGGCTGAAGCTGAGTGATGCCCGCGCCAACCGCGTGCCGGTTGACTTTGCCGCGACAAAGCCGGTGAAGCCAACCTTCCTCGGCACGAAGACGTTCGACGACTACGATCTCGCCGAACTCGTCGACTGCATCGACTGGACGCCGTTCTTCCAGACCTGGGAGCTCGCCGGCCGCTTCCCCGCGATCCTCGACGATCCCAAGGTCGGCGAGGTCGCGCGCTCGCTCTATGACGACGCGCGCAGGATGCTCGACCTCATCGTCAAGGAAAAATGGTTCCGGGCGCGCGCCACGATCGGCTTCTGGCCCGCGAACGCGCAAGGCGACGACGTCGTGCTCTACGCCGACGAGAGCCGGACCAAGACAATCGCGACACTGCACACGCTGCGTCAGCAGCTCGAGAAGCGCGAGGGTCGATTCAACGCAGCGCTGTCCGACTTCATTGCGCCCACGGGTACGGGCGTGCCGGACTATATCGGCGGCTTCGTGGTCACCGCCGGCATTGGCGAGGATGCGGTCGCCGACCGCTTCAAGAAGGCCAATGACGACTACTCCTCGATCCTCTGCAAGGCGCTGGCCGACCGCCTCGCCGAAGCCTTCGCCGAGCGCATGCACGCCCGCGTCCGCCGCGAGTTCTGGGCCTATGCGCCGGATGAGAAGCTCTCCAACGAGGAGCTGATCCTCGAAAAGTACCAGGGCATCCGTCCCGCGCCCGGCTACCCCGCGCAGCCCGATCACACCGAGAAGAAGACGCTGTTCGCCCTGCTCGACGCGGAGAACACCGCCGGCGTGAAGCTAACCGAGAGCTTTGCGATGTGGCCGGGCAGTAGCGTGTCCGGGCTCTATTTCAGCCATCCCGAAAGCTTCTATTTCGGCGTCGGCAAGATCGAGCGCGACCAGGTCGAGGACTATGCGGCTCGCAAGGAGATGAGCGTTGCCGAAGTCGAGCGCTGGCTGGCGCCGATCCTGAACTACATCCCGGCGCAGCCGGCTGCACCCGCTGAGGGTCGCAAGGCTGCCGATGCCGCGTTCGCGGCAACGCCGGCGAACGACGAGACCTCAAAGGACCTCGCCTCGCATCCGCCGGGGTGCACGTGCGCGGTGCATCTCATCTGGCAGAAGAAGCGCGCGGGGGCGGGGTAGTCGCACCACATCTTCACTGTCGTCGTGGTGAAAGCCCGTGGGCGTTCGCCGGGACGACGCTGGAGATTGGACGCCCGTCACCCCTCAACTCAAAATGTAAAAAACAACCCCATGCAAAATTGCAGGGGTGACCGACTGCGCATTTCCCGAAATTGCTTGACGCGTCGGGCAAATCACCGGCAATATGTAATCATCGCGAACTGCCCAGATGGCCTATTTGCGCCGCAGCCTCGAGAGCGATGGCGCAGACTGATTGAAACCAAGTTCCTCGGGCGCTACTTTCCGGTCTCTGAGCTCATTGTTGAAGAGGTGCTTCCGATGACAAGGTTTGCATTCTCATTCGCAGCAGTCTGTGTGCTCCTGCTTCTTGCGGGCGGAGCTGGTGCGCAGGGCCTCACGCTGAGCAGCCCGGACATCAGCGAAGGCGCCACGATTGCCGGCGAACACGTACTCAAAGGCTTTGGCTGTACCGGCAACAACGCCTCACCGGCCTTGAGCTGGAGCGGTGCTCCGGCGGGTACCAAGAGCTTCGCCGTGATGATACATGATCCTGATGCGCCAACCGGCAGCGGCTGGTGGCATTGGGTCGTCTTCAATCTTCCGCCATCCGTCACTGCGCTTCCCAAGGGGGCCGGCGATCCAAAGAAGAAGCTGATACCCAGGGGGGCGATCCAGAGCCGCACCGACTTCGGCAGCGATGGCTATGGCGGACCATGTCCGCCGCCTGGCGACAAGCCGCACCGCTATCAGATCACGGTATTCGCCGTTGACGTCGATAAGCTTCCGAATGCAAAGGACCATTCAGCATCCGCGGCACTGGTCGGTTTCGATCTGCACTTCCACACGCTCGGAAAGGCTACCCTGACCGGTCTCTACGGCCGGTAAGGGGCGCGGGAGGGTTCGCCAGGCGCGTAGGGTGGATTAGCCCCACGGCTGCGCGAAGCGCAGTCCGCTCGGCGTAACCCACCTCTTTGTTTTCCGCGCATTGAGAGAAGTGGTGGGTTACGCTTCGCCAACCCACCCTACGAACCTGCGCTCGCTCACCCCTTGGGCGGCGCGAGCGGCTGGACGATCTCCTTGAACGGCGCCAGCGCCTCGCAGCGGTCGGCATGCGCTGACAGCGCCGGATAGCGCGCGGGATCGAACAGCGGCGGGTGCGCTTCGCGGGTGAAGCGGACGACGCAGGCGACCACGACGTCGGCGTGGCCGATGCGGTCACCCAGCCAGTACGGCGTCGTCACCTTGGCGCGCTCGGCTTCCAGCACCTTCAACACGTCTGCGATCTGTGCCTGGCAGCGTTCAACCCACAGCGCGAGCTGTTCTTTCCGCAGCACGCGCTCGTAGAGCAGGCTGACCGCCTTGTCGCCGAGACCGCCCGCCAGCGCGCAGATGCGCAAATGCCGTCGCCGCTCGATGCCGCTGCGCGGCAGCATCGCTTTCTCCGGCCCGACGAGCTCGTCGAGATAGTCGAGGATGATCGTGCTCTCGATCACCCCCTCGCCATCGTCGAGCACCAGCGTCGGCACGCGGCGCAGCGGATTGTACGGCGCAATCTTGTCGGCATCGCCGAAGGTCGACCACGGCTTGTGCTCGAAGGCGATGCCATAAAGCTTCAGCGCAATCGCGACACGGCGGACGAAGGGAGAATCATACTGGCCGATCAGGAACATGGCTTGCACCTCTACACGTTTTCCTCGATAGCACGTTTCACCGCTACGATCGCCGCCTCGTTGCGACGGTACATCGTCCACTGCTTGACGCGCTTGGCGCGCACGAGCTTCGCAGCCGCCAGCACCCGCATGTGCTCGCTCACGGTCGGCGCACTCACGCCGAGTTTCTCCGCGATCAGGAGACCGCAGACGCCATCCTCGACCAGGTCTCCGTCAACCTGCTCTCGAAAATGTTTTCGTGGCTCGCGGAGCCATTCCAGGATCTGCAGGCGCCGCTCATTGGCCAGCGCCCGCAACACGATCGCGATTTTCATTTAGTCATTTTGCTAATTACCTAATTGATGTCAACCCCGCGACGCGCTATCAAGGCAGCCATCATGACAGCAGCAACAGGCATTACACGCGAGCGGATTGCGGCGACCGAGGCCGTGATCCGCCCGCATGTCCGGCGCACACCGCTCCTGAAGGCCAATCTGGCTGATTTTGGCCAGCCCGATCAGCCCGTCACCTTCAAGCTTGAGATGTTGCAGCATTCCGGATCGTTCAAGGCGCGGGGTGCCTTTGCGAACCTGTTGCTGCGGCAGGTGCCGAAAGCCGGCGTCGTTGCGGCGTCCGGCGGCAATCACGGCGCCGCGGTGGCCTATGCTGCGCAACGGCTTGGCGTGCCAGCTAAGATCTTCGTGCCGGAGATCACGTCGCCTGCGAAGGTGGAGCGGATCAGGGGCTATGGCGCGCAGCTCGTGATCGCGGGCAGCCGTTATGCAGATGCGCTTGCGGCGAGCGAAGCGCATGTCGAGCGCACGGGCGCGATGGCGGTTCACGCCTACGATCAGGCCGAGACGCTGCTCGGCCAGGGCAGCGTCGGACTGGAGCTCGAAGCGGACGCTCCCGACATCGATACGCTTCTGGTCGCCGTCGGCGGCGGAGGGCTGATCGGCGGCATTGCGGCATGGTACGCCGGCAAGACACGTGTCGTCGCGATCGAGCCGGAGCAATCACCGACCTTGCATGCCGCGTTCGCGGCGGGAGGACCGGTCGATGCGCCGGCCGGCGGCATTGCCGCCGACAGCCTTGCGCCGCGCCGCGTCGGGCAATTGATGTTTCCGATCGCGCGGGCCTATGTCGAGCGGGTCGTTCTGGTCAGCGATGACGCGATCCGGCAAGCGCAGGCGTACCTTTGGTCAAGCTTGCGCGTGGTGGCCGAGCCCGGCGGCGCGGCCGCGTTCGCCGCGCTACTCTCCGGCCGCTATCGTCCCTCACCTCGCGAACGGGTCGCGGTGCTGATCTGCGGCGCCAACACCACGGCGGTGAACTTCGACAGCTAGTTGGGAGTTTGCATGATGGGGATCGAGCTTTCGTTCTCATGCGAAACGGGAGGTGTCTTGAACGCGTAGCCTGCATGCAGCGAAACCGAGTACGGGGAAACGTCACCCCGGATTACGCTGCGCTCCATCCGGGCTACAGGTCCAAACCATCACTCGATGATCGGCACATGCCTTGCAGCCGTGCGCGGCACCGTGCCGTCGAGGCGCGGGTCGTCGGCGATCTCGATCTGATAACGGAAGGCGCGGAAGCCTGAGCGCTAGTAGAAGGCGAGCGCTGCGGGATGATCGAAGGTGCAGGTGTGCACCCAGACGCGGCGCAAGTCGCGAGACCACGCGAGCTCCATCGCGCGGTTCATCAGGAAACGCGCGGCGCCAGTCCCGATCAGTCCTTCGGTGACGCCGAAATAGACCAGCTCGCACTGGCCGGCCTCGCGGAAATCCAGCTCCAGCAGACCTTCGTCGCGACCGTCCACGACCAGCGCATGGATTTCTATTCCCGGCGCGTGGATGACCGCGGCAAGCTCCGCCTCGTTCATGCGTCCCCGCGAAAACCACAGCCATTCTTCGCCGACGCGGCGGTAGAGATCGCGGTACCAGTCGAGCGCCGGAGCGTCGACTTTGCGCAGGGTCCACGTACCGGAAGGATCATCCCGGTGCATGGGCCGCGCGGTCATCTCCAGATGGGTGACGACCGTGGCGATCTTCCCGCTCGGCACGTCCGAATAGCCGTCGGGGAGGATCATTCGCCGCTCACTCCCCCTCGTCGCTCGCGAGCACGCCCTTCACCGCGCGCGCCCAGCCGGCGAGCTTCCGCTCGCGCGTGGCCTGGCTCATGTTGGGCTTGAAGCGGTGCTCGAGGCGCCAGTTGTCGGCGAATTGCGTCGGCTCGGGATAGACGCCGGCATTGAGGCCGGCGAGATAGGCCGCGCCCAGTGCCGTGGTCTCCTGGATCACGGGGCGGTCGACCGGTGCATCCAAGAGATCGGCGAGACGCTGCATGGTCCAGTCCGACGCCGTCATGCCACCGTCGACGCGCAAGACCACGCTCGCCGTCTCCGAGCTCGGCCAGTCCGCGCGCATCGCGGCCCAGAGATCGAAGGTCTGGTAGCAGACGCTCTCCAGCGCGGCATGGGCGAGCTCGGCCGGGCCGGTGTTGCGGGTCAGGCCGAACAGCGCGCCGCGCACGCGCGGATTCCAGTACGGCGCGCCCATGCCGACGAAGGCCGGCACGAGATAGACGCTTTGCATGGAATCGGACTGGTCGGCGAGCGGGCCGGTTTCGGCCGCGTGCTTGATGATGCCGAGGCCATCGCGCAGCCATTGCACCGCGCTGCCGGCAACGAAGATCGAGCCTTCGAGGGCGTAGGTGCGTTTTCCGTCGAGCTGATAGGCGATGGTGGTGAGGAGCTTGTTCTTCGAGGCCACCGGCGTGGTGCCGGTGTTGAGCAGGGCGAAGCAGCCGGTGCCGTAGGTCGACTTCATCATGCCCGGACGGAAGCAGGCCTGGCCGATGGTCGCGGCCTGCTGGTCGCCGGCGATGCCGCAGATCGGTATAGCGCCGCCGAACAGGGCCGGGGTGGTCTCGCCGAAGCGGAAGGAGGAGTCTTTCACCTCAGGGAGCATCGAGCGCGGCACGCCGATCAGCTCCAAGAGCTCGTCGTCCCATTCGCCGGTATGGATGTTGAACAGCAGCGTACGCGAGGCGTTGGTCGCATCTGTCGCATGCACCTTGCCGCCGGTCAGCCGCCAGAGCAGGTAGCAATCGACCGTGCCGAACATCAGTTCGCCGCGCGCGGCCCGCGCACGGGCGCCGGGGACGTTGTCGAGAATCCAGGCGACCTTGGTGCCGGAGAAATAGGGATCGATGATCAGGCCGGTCTTCTCTGAGATCCGCGGCTCGTGGCCTTCGGCCTTGAGCTTCGAGCAGATATCGGCGGTGCGGCGGTCCTGCCAGACGATGGCGCGGTGCACGGCCTGGCCGGTGGCGCGATCCCACACCACGGTGGTCTCGCGCTGGTTGGTGATGCCGATGGCGGCAACGTCCTTGGCGGTGACGCCGGCGCTCTGGAGCGCATCGCGGCAGACCGTCACGGTCGAGGTCCAGATGTCCTCCGGCTCATGCTCGACCCAGCCCGAGGCCGGGAAATGCTGCGGAAACTCGGCTTGCGCCTTCGCCGCGATGGAAATGTCGCTGCGAAACACGATGGCGCGCGAGGAGGTGGTGCCCTGATCGATGGCGAGGACGAAAGACATGGAGGCTACCTTGGGCTTTCCCCGATTAAGGGAGGTTCTTGTGTCGCGCCCAAGAAAAGGGATTGGACGGGGAAGGTCAAGGTAGCTCTCCCCTACCCTCCCCTGTATGGGGCAGCAGCTCCGCTGTTTCCTCTCACTCAGTCGTCATCGCCCGGCTTGACCGGGCGATCCAGTACTCGGCGGAAGAAGTTGCGTGAATGAACTGCCGCTGCGGGGTACTGGATGCCCCGGTCAAGCCGGGGCATGACAGTCATCGTGTGACTAGATCAGCCCGCCAGCATCCGCCACGCGGCGCTGGTGATACTCGGTGTCGCCGAACGTGTTCTCGATCATGGTCAGGCGCTTGAAGTAGTGGCCGATCTTCGCCTCCATGGTCATGCCGATGCCGCCGTGGAGCTGGATCGACTGCTGGCCGACGAACTTCAGCGACTTGCCGATCTGCACCTTGGCCGCCGCGATCGCGTTGGAGCGCTCCTTGGCGTCCTCGAAATCACCAGCCATGGCCGCGAACATCGACATCGAGCGCGCCTGTTCGGCGGCCACGAACATGTCGGAGGCGCGGTGCTGGAGGCTCTGGAACGAGCCGATCGCCACACCGAACTGCTTTCGCGTCTTGATGTACTCGACGGTGGTCTTGAGCGACTCATCCATCAGGCCGACCGCTTCGGCGCAGAGCGCGATGCGGGCCTCATCGACGACGCGCTCGATCAGCGCAAGGGAATTCTCGGGGTCACCGATCGCAGCATCGGCGCCGACCTCGACACCGGTGAAGGTGATGTCGGCAGCGTGCAGACCGTCCTGCGTCGGGTATGACTTCTTGGCGACACCCTTGGCGTTCGCCGGCACGAGGAACACGCCGATGCCGCTTTTGTCGCGGCGGTCGCCGTTGGTGCGGGCGGTGACGACAAGCGTGTCGGCGTTTTCGCCGTTGAGCACGACGAATTTTTCGCCGTCGATGACCCAGCCGCTGCCCTTCTTCTTCGCCGTGGTCCCGACATCGAAGAGATCGTAGCGCGAGTTCTTCTCGAGCTGCGCAAACGCGAGCGTCTGGCTGCCCTCGATGATGCCGGGCAGGTGCGCGGCCTTCTGCGCGTCCGAGCCGCCATGGCGCAGGAAGCCGCCGCCGATCACGACGGTTGCGAGATACGGCTCGAGCACGAGCGCCTTGCCGAGCGCTTCCATCACGATCATGGTCTCGACGCCGCCGCCACCGAAGCCGCCATCGGCCTCCGCGAACGGCAGGCCCAAGAGGCCCTGCTCGGCGAGCTTGCCCCAGATGGCTTTGCTCCAGCCGCCCTTCTCGGCCATGTATTTCTTGCGACTCTCGAAATCGTAGGAGTCGGTCAAGAGGCCGTCGACACTGTCCTTGAGAAGCCGCTGCTCCTCGGTCAAATCAAAATCCATCTGTCTCTCCAAAAATCGACGCAGGGTTCTGTTCGCCTGCCGTCGCCTTACCCTTAGACGTCATCCCCGCGAAGGCGGGGATCCAGTAAACGCAACCGCCTGCCGTAATCACGAGCGGCACGGCGTACTGGGTCCCCCGCTTTCGCGGGGGACGACACCGCTTGTGCGTCCCTCAGTCCCTCAAAGCCCCAGCACCGCCTTGGCGATGATGTTGCGCTGGATCTCGTTGGAGCCGCCGTAGATCGAGACCTTGCGGTTGTTGAAGTAGCTCGGCGCGATCTGGGCGGTCCAGTCCATGGCTTCGTTCGAACCGTCGTCGCCATGGATGTCGTAGGGCGCGGCGAACGGGCCGATGACCTCCATGAGCAGCTCGGTCGTGGTCTGCTGGATCTCGGAGCCCTTGATCTTCAGCACCGAGGACGCCGGATTGGGCTTGCCCTTGCCGTGCTTGCCCTCATCGGCGACGACACGGAGCTGCGTGAGCTCCAGCGCCTTCAGCTCGATCTCGCAGGCCGCAAGCTTCTCGCGGAAGGCGGCATCCTGGATGATCGGCTTGCCGCCGGACTCGACCTTGGACGCCAGCTCCTTGATGCGGCGGATGCGTTCCTTGGAGACGCCGACGCGCGCAATCCCGGTACGCTCGTTGCCGAGCAGGAATTTTGCGTAGTCCCAGCCCTTGTTCTCCTCGCCGATCAGGTTCTCGTAGGGTACCTCGACGTCGTCGAAGAAGACTTCGTTGACCTCGACGCCGCCGTCGATGGTCTGGATCGGGCGCACGGTCACGCCCTTCGACTTCATGCTGAAGACGATGAACGAAATGCCCATCTGCTTCTTGGCCGACGGATCGGTGCGGCAGAGGCAGAAGATCATGTCCGCGTGCTGGGCGAGCGTGGTCCAGGTCTTCTGGCCGTTGACGATCCACTTGTCACCCTTGCGCTCGGCCTTGGTCTTCAGCGAAGCGAGGTCCGAACCCGAGCCGGGCTCGGAGAAGCCCTGGCACCACCAGTCGTCGACATTGGCAATGCGGGGCAGATACTGCTTCTTCTGCTCCTCATTGCCGAAGGTGTAGATGACCGGGCCCACCATGCTGACGCCGAAGGCGAGCGGCTGCGGCGCCGGATAGGACTGCAGCTCTTCGTTGAAGATGTAGTGCTGCACGCTGGTCCAGCCGGTGCCGCCATATTGCTTCGGCCAGTGGCTGACGCCCCAGCCCTTCTTGTTGAGGATGCGCCACCACGTCACCATCTCGTCCTTCGAGAGGTGGCGGCCTTCGACCAGCTTGCGCCGTGTATCCGGCGGCACGTTGTCGCGGAAGAACTGCCGCACTTCCTCGCGAAACGCCTGCTCTTCCTTCGTGAATGCGAGATCCATCGGATCCTCCTGTGAGCTTTATTCTCTATTCGTCATTCCGGGGCGCGCGAAGCGAGCCCGGAATCCAGAAGTTGTGAAGCGAGGTTCCGGGTTCATTCGCTTGTCGCGAATGTCCCGGCACGACGGTGAACTACTGCAACACCTCAAACAACCCGGCCGCGCCCATGCCGCCGCCGACGCACATGGTGACGACCGCGTATTTGGCCTTGCGGCGGCGGCCTTCGATCAAAGCGTGGCCGGTCAGCCGCGCGCCCGACATGCCGTAGGGATGGCCGACCGAGATCGCGCCGCCATCGACGTTGATCTTGTCGGGATCGATGCCGAGCTTGTCTCGGCAATAGAGCACCTGCACGGCGAACGCCTCGTTCAATTCCCAGAGACCGATGTCGTCGACGGTGAGTCCGTGACGCTTGAGCAGCCGCGGTACGGCGAAGACCGGGCCGATGCCCATCTCATCCGGTTCGCAGCCGGCGGAGACGAAGCCGCGGAAGATGCCGAGCGGCTTCAAGCCGCGCTTGGCCGCTTCCTTGTCGCTCATGATCACCGACGCACTGGCACCGTCGGAGAGCTGGCTGGCATTGCCGGCGGTGACGGTAAAGCCTTCGCCGCGCACCGGCTTCAGGCCGGCGAGGCCTTCGGCGGTGGTTTCGGGGCGCGGACCTTCGTCCTGCGACAGCGTGACATCCTTGAAGGAGACCTCACCGGTCGCCTTGTCGGTCACGGCCATCTTGGTCGTGATCGGCGCGAGCTCGTCCTTGAACTTGCCCCCCTGCTGCGCAGCCGCAGTGCGGCGCTGGCTCTCGAGCGAATATTCGTCTTGGCGTTCGCGCGAGATGCCATAGCGCTTCGCCACGACCTCCGCGGTGTCGATCATCGGCATATAGACCTCGCCCTTGATCTTGAGCAGCGCCGGATCCTGGGCGTGAAAGGCGTTCATCTTGTCGTTCTGCACCAGCGAGATCGACTCGCCGCCGCCGCCGACCGCGATCTCGACGCCGTCAAAAATCACCGAGCGCGCGGCAAGCGCGATCGCCTGGAGACCGGAGGCGCACTGCCGATCGATCGTGGTGCCGGCGACGGTGACGGGAAGGCCGGCACGCAGCAGCGCCTTGCGCGCGATGTTGCCGCCGGTCGAGCCCTGCTGGAGGGCAGCGCCCATCACGACGTCCTCGATCTCCTTCGGATCGACCTTCGCGCGCGCGACCGCCTCGCCGATGGCGTGGCCGAGCAGCGTCGCGCCCTCGGTGTTGTTGAGCGCGCCGCGATAGGCCTTGCCGATTGGCGTGCGGGCGGTGGAAACGATGACGGCGTCGGTCACGAGCGGACTCCTGTAGTGCTTTGTTGGGTGGATTGAGATGGTTTCTGCTGCTGGCGCAATTCGTGGCGCGACAGCTTGCCGACCGGCGTGCGCGGCAGCTCGTCGACGAACTCGACCGCCGCCGGCAATTCATGCTTGCCGACCTTGCCAGTGAGGAAGCTGCGAAGATCGTCGATGGAGAACGGCTTTGCGTCCGGCTTGAGCTTGATGAAAGCCTTTGCCGCCTCGCCGCGATACTGATCGGAAATGCCGATGACGATGACCTCGTGCACGCCCGGGTGCGTATAGATCGCCTGCTCGATCATCTGCGGATAGACGTTGAAGCCGCCGGAGATGATCATGTCCTTCTTGCGGTCGACCAGGAAGAAATAGCCGTCCGTATCCCGATAACCGATGTCGCCGGTGAGGAAGCGGCCGTCGGCAAAGGACTCCGCGCTCTCCTTCGGCTTGTTCCAGTAACCCTTGGTGACGTTCGGGCCCTTGATGCGGATCTCGCCGACTTCACCCGGCGGCAGCACGTTCGTGGGATCGTCGAGCGAGACCACGTCGAGTTCGATGCCGGGCAGCATCAACCCGATCGAGCCCGGCTTTTCCGGGCCGGCGGGCGGATGGCCGGTGCCGGGCGAGCAGGTCTCGGTCATGCCCCAGCCGCTCTTGAGCTTCTTGCCGACCTTGCGCTCGAAGAAGTTCGCGACCTCCACGGGCAGCGGCGCACCGCCGGAGCCGATGGCGTTGAGCGAGGAGAAATCGCGTTTGTCCAGATCAGGGAGCGCCGCGATCGCGATCCACATCGTCGGCACACCCGGAAAGTAGGTCGCGCGCTTGACCTCGATGTCGCGCATGACAGCCTCGACGTCGAACCGCTGGTGCAGCGAGATCAGATTGCCGCGGCGAAGCGAGGACAACAGAACGACGGTGAGCGCGTAGATATGGAACAGCGGCAGCACACAGATCACGCGCTCGATGACATTGCCGCGCGCGGCGCGGGCCGGTTTGCCCCAGACGTCGTAGATCGACACGGCCGAGGTGAGATTGCCGTGCGTGAGCATCGCGCCTTTCGGCAGGCCGGTGGTGCCACCGGTATATTGCAGCAACGCGACATCGTCGGCCGTGACGGCAGGCCATTGCGCCGGCCTGGTCGCGCCCTCGATGAAGGTCTTGAAGGTAACGATCCTGGGATCGGCGGGGATCGCGGCTTGCGGCGTGCCGACCTTGCCCCAATGATCATCCTCACAGACGACCAAGCGGTCGATCAGGCCCTTCTCCAGGAATTTCAGTGCCGTCGGCAGCAGCGCCGCGAGGTTGGAAGTCACCAGCACGCGCGAACCGGAGTCGGAGACCTTGTGCGTCAGGGCGATCTCGCCGTCGAGCGGCGACAGGTGCGCGACGCGGCTGCCTGCCTTCAGCGCGCCGAAGAAATTGACGGGATGGTCGGGCGTGTTGCCGAGGAACAGCGCAACGGAAGAGCCCTTGCCGCATCCGGCGCGCAGGAAGGCAGCGGCGGCCGTTTCCGCCATCGCTTCGAGCTCGCTGTAGCTGATCGGGCGATCGCGGAATTCGAGCGCGGCGCGCGCGCCGAAGTCGGCGGCCGCTTTTGAGAGGAGATCAGGCAACGTACCCTGGGAAATCGCGTCGTCCCAATGCACGCCTTCGGGATAAAACTGTTCGCCGGGATGGGTCATTGAATCGAATTACCGTGAGGTGAGCACGCAGGCTGGGCTCCCTTCCCCCTTGCGGGGAAGGGTTGGGGAAGGGGGTAGCCACAAGTGCTGAACTCTCCCGGGGCTATCCTCCTCCCTGCCCCTCCCCCGCAAGGGGGGAGAGAACGGAGAGAGCACCGCCGGAACGACAGACGACTCGTGGCAAACCCCATCACGCCGCTTTCGACTCTGCTGCGAGCGAGGCGAAGGTCTTGCCTTCGGCCGCCAGCCTCTTCAGCAACGGCGCGGGCTCGAGGCTCGGGTCGTTGGTCTCCTTGGCATAGACCGACAGGCGGTCGGCGATGTGCTTGAGGCCAACCGTGTCGGCCCAGTACATCGGGCCGCCGCGATAGATCGGCCAGCCATAGCCATAGAGCCAGACCACATCGATATCCGACGGACGCGCGGCGATGCCTTCTTCGAGGATCTTCGCGCCTTCGTTGATCATCGGGTACATCATCCGCTCGAGGATCTCCTCGTCGCTGACGACGCGCTTCTTGCGCCCCAAGCGCAGCAGCGTCTCGTCGATCAGCTTCTCGACCTCTGGATCGGGCAGCGGCGCGCGGGAGCCGGCTTCATACTTGTAGTAGCCCTTGCCGGTCTTCTGGCCGAAGCGGCCAGCTTCGCACAGCGCGTCGGCGATTTCCGACTTGATGCCGCGATCCTTCCGCGAGCGCCAGCCGATATCGAGACCGGCGAGATCGCCCATCGCGAACGGACCCATAGGCATGCCGAACTTCGTCACGACGGCATCGACCTGCTGCGGCAGCGCGCCTTCGAACAGCAGCTTCTCCGCTTGCTTGCCGCGCTGCGCCAGCATGCGGTTGCCGACAAACCCGTCGCAGACCCCGACCACGGCCGGCACCTTCGCGATCTTGCGCGCGATGGTGACGGCGGTCACCAGCGCATCCGGCGCGGTCTTGTCGGCGCGCACGATCTCGCACAGCTTCATGACGTTGGCCGGCGAGAAGAAGTGCATGCCGAGCACGTCCTGCGGACGCTTGGTCGACTTGGCAATCTCGTCGATGTTGAGATACGAGGTGTTTGAGGCGAGCACGGCGCCCGGCTTGACGTATTGATCGAGCTTGCCGAACACCTCTTTCTTCACCGCCATGGTCTCGAACACGGCTTCGATGACGAGGTCGGCATTGCCGACATTCTCGATGCCGACGACGCCATTGATCAGCGCCATGCGCTTGGCGGGCGCGTCCGCCGGGATGCCGCCGCGGGCCGCGGTCGCTTCCCAGTTCTTCTGCATGATGCCCATGCCGCGCTTGAGCTGCTCCTCGCCGGTCTCGATCAGGGTGACGGGGATGCCGGCATTGGCAAAGGACATCGCGATGCCGCCGCCCATCGTGCCGGCACCGAGGATGGCGACCCGCTCCACGGGACGCGACTTCGTGCCCTCGGGCACGCCCGCGATCTTGTTGGCCTCACGCTCGGCGAAGAAGGCGTAGCGTTGCGCCTTGGATTGGTCGCTGGTCACGAGCTTCAGGAAGATTTCGCGCTCCTTCTTCAGGCCCTCATCGAACGGCAGGTCGATGGCGTAGCCGACGGCATCGGCTGCGGCGAACGGCGCTTCCAGGCCGCGCGACTTCTTTGTCATGGCGGCAACCGCATTGGTGAAGATCGAGCGGTCGGCCTTGGCGGCTGCAATCTTGCTGTCGTCATCACGCAACTTGCGGAGCGGACGCTTCTCGGCGAGCAGCTTGCGGGCGAAGGCTTCACCGCCGGCCGCCGGACCTTCGACGATCTCCTCGATCAGCCCGTTCTTCAGCGCCTCCGCCGCACCGATCGGATCACCGGCCACGATCATCTTGACCGCAAGCTCCGGGCCGACCGCGCGCGGCAGGCGCTGGGTGCCGCCGGCGCCAGGCAGCAGGCCAAGCTTCACCTCGGGCAGGCCGAGCTTGGCCTCCTTGGTCGCGACACGGAAATGACAGGCCAGCGCAACCTCGAGGCCGCCGCCAAGCGCGGTGCCATGGATCGCGGCGACGACGGGCTTGGGCGAATTCTCGATCTCGGCGAGGACGTCATTGAGCGCGGGCGGCTTCGGCGGCTTGCCGAACTCGGTGATGTCTGCGCCGGCGATGAAGGTGCGGCCCGCGCAAGTCAGCACGATGCCCTTGATGGCGGGATCGGCGACAGCCTGCTTGACGCATTCCAGGATCCCGCCGCGCACGGCCGCACTGAGCGCGTTCACCGGAGGGCTGTTGACCGTGACGACCCCGATCTCGTCATGACGCTCAAGCTTGACCACTTCGCTCACGGCATACCCTCCAGTTAAGGATTTACTTTTGTTTCAATTTCGCAGTGCGGAATTTAATTCCGCATCTTGACGGCAGGGTTATTTTGAAGCACGTGGCTTGTCAACGACTCCGCGCAAGAAGCAGATCAGGGATGAAGCGTACAGGAAAGAAACCAGCGACCGATCGGAACTTCGTCGTCGCGCTTTCCCGCGGGCTCGATGTATTGCGCGCGTTCCAACCCAACGACGGGCTTCTTGGCAATCAGGAGATCGCGGCCCGCACGAACTTGCCCAAGCCAACCGTGTCGCGGCTGACCTATACGTTGACGAAGCTCGGTTATCTTACACCGGTTCCCCGCTTCGAAAAGTACCAGCTCGCGCCCGCCGCTCTGGCGCTCGGTTATGCGGCGCTGGCCAATCTCGGCATTCGACATCTGTCCGAGCCGTTTCGCGAGGAAGTGATGCGCGCCACGGGCGGCGCAGTCGCGGTCGGCGGGCGCGATCGCCAGAGCATGATCTATTTCGGGCAGAGCCGGGGCAGCGAGACGGTTGGCGTTCAACTTGACGTCGGCTCCCGCGTGCCGATTGCAACCAGTGCGATGGGGCGCGCCTATTTCTGGGCGCTGGACGAAGAGGAACGCGCTTCCCTCCTGCGCGATCTGCGCGAACATTACGGCAGCCGCTGGCCGAAATTGCGCGACGGGTTAGAGCGGTCCGGCGAGACCGTCGCGAAATACGGCTTCGCGATTTCGGTCGGCGACTGGCACGACGACATCGGCGCCGCTGGCGTTGCGCTCAGGCTGAACGACGGAACCGGGCCCTACGCTTTCAACTGCGGCGCTCCCGCATTCCGCTTCACGGAAGAGCGCCTGATCACCGACATTGGACCACGTCTCTTGGCGATGGTAAGGAACATCGAAGCGGCGCTCGGGGGAATGACGCCGCAATTCAAAAAAGAAGCCGGCAAGAAGCTGAAATCAGGAGGAAAAGTTGCACGTGTGGCCGAGGGGATCAGATAGCCATCGTCGTTGCAGAGGGCGCTTCGTGTCGCCCTTCGGCCCACTCAACGGTGTGGGCGAGACGAGATGACGCAGGCACAGCTCGCGCAGGGGAATTCTCCTCTGCTCGCGGTTCGCGACGTCAGCGTCGTGTTCGGCGGCATCGTCGCGCTCAACGGCGTGTCCTTTGACATGCACAAGGGCCAGATCCTCGGATTGATCGGCCCCAACGGTGCCGGCAAGACCACGCTGTTCAATTGCCTTTCCCGGCTCTACCAGCCCTCGTCCGGCGACATCCTGATGGAAGGCGCGAGCATCCTGACGCGCCCGCCGCACCGGATCGCCGAGATCGGCATCGGCCGTACCTTCCAGAACGTGGCACTGTTCCCCAACCTGTCGGTGATGGACAATGTGCGCGTAGGCACGCATGCGCGCACCTCCAGCGACATCGTCAGCGACTCGCTTCGCCTCGCCTGGGTTCGCCGCAGCGAGTCGAGCGTCAACAAGAAGGTGCACGAGATCCTCGCTTATCTCGACCTCGAGGACGTCGCCCACACCACCGTCTCCGGCCTGCCCTTCGGCACGCAGAAGCGCGTCGAGCTGGCGCGGGCGCTGGCGGCGGATCCCAAAATCCTGCTGCTCGACGAGCCGGCCGGCGGTCTCAACCATGAAGAGGTCTATGTGCTCGGCGACCTCATCCGCCGCATCCGCGACGACCGTCACATGACCGTGCTGCTGGTCGAGCACCACATGGGCCTCGTGATGTCGATCGCCGACCACGTCGTGGCGCTGAATTTCGGCAAGAAGCTCGCGGAAGGCACGCCCGCCCAGGTGCAGGCGGATCCCGACGTCATCAAGGCCTATCTCGGGAGCAAGGACCAATGACGATGCTGCTCAACGTCAAGGACCTGCGCGCCTATTACGGCCAGGTGCAGGCCCTTCACGGCCTGTCCTTTTCGCTCAACGAGGGCTCGCTGACCACGCTCCTAGGGGCCAACGGCGCCGGCAAGACCACCACGCTCCGCGCGATCTGCAACATGGTGCGCTCCACCGGCGCGATCGAGTTCGACGGCAAACCGCTCGGCAGCCGCTCGACCGAGAACATCGTGCGCTTCGGCATCGCGCATGTGCCGCAGGGCCGCGGCACCTTCACCAACATGACGGTGGAGGAAAATCTTCAGCTCGGGGCCATCACCCGCAAGGACAATGCCGGCATCGTCTCCGACATCGAGCGCATGTATGCGCATTTCCCGGTCCTGAAGCAGCGGCATACCCAGCAGGCCGGCACGCTCTCGGGCGGCGAGCAGCAGATGCTCGCGGTTGCCCGCGCGCTGATGCTGCGGCCCCGCCTGATGCTGCTGGACGAGCCGTCCTTTGGACTTGCGCCGCTCGTCGTGCGCGACCTCTTCAAGATCCTCGGCAAGATCAACCGCGAGGACAAGGTCACGATCCTGGTGGTCGAGCAGAACGCCCAGCTCGCGCTCGAGCTCGCCGACCAGGCCTATGTGATCGAGACCGGCCGTATCGTGATGTCGGGCCATGCCAAGGACATCGCGAACAACGAAGACATCCGCAAATCCTATCTGGGTTACTGAGGGAGCCGGGACGATGGAGCTGTTCACCAACCAGGTCCTGGCCGGGATTGCGACCGGCGCGATCTATGCCTGCATGGCGCTCGCGGTGGTCATGATCTACCAGGCGATCGACCATCTCAACTTCGCGCAAGGCGAGATGGCGATGTTTGCGACCTTCATCTCCTGGCAGCTGATGCAATGGGGCGTGCCCTATTGGGCCGCCTTCGTGATCACGCTGGCGTTCGCCTTTGTCGGCGGCATCGCGATCGAGCGCATCTTGTTCAAGCCGCTGGCGAAAGCGCCGATCCTGACCAACGTCGCCGGTTTCATCGCACTGTTTGCCATCATCAACTCCTCGGCCGGCCTGATCTGGGACTTCACCATCAAGCAATACCCGACCCCATTCGGCTCCTCGCCGTTCCTCGGCAGCCAGCTCATCTCGACCCACCAGGCCGGCATGATCGGCGTGACCCTGCTGCTGCTGATCGCTCTGTTCTTCTTCTTCCAGTACACGCGGATCGGCCTCGCCATGCGGGCGGCGGCCTCGCTGCCTGAATCGGCGCGGCTCGTCGGCATCAATACGAGCTGGATGATCGCGCTCGGCTGGGGCATGGCATCGGCGATCGGCGCGATCGCCGGCATGCTGATCGCACCGGTGGTGTTCCTCGAGCCCAACATGATGGGCGGCGTCCTGATCTACGGCTTTGCCGCGGCCGTGCTCGGCGGCCTGTCGAGCCCGTTCGGCGCGGTGGTCGGCGGCTTCCTGGTCGGAATCTTCGAGAACCTCGCGGGCACCTATATCCCCGGCGTCGGCAATGAGCTGAAGCTCCCGATCGCGCTTGCACTGATCATTTCCGTCCTGGTCGTCAAACCCGCTGGCCTGTTCGGCCGGCACATCGTCAAGCGAGTTTGATCATGAGCGCAGCAGAAGAAGTCGTTGGCGAAGGCCACGAGGCGGTCGAGGCCGTTCCGAAGCGGGCCATGACGCTGAGCACGACCACCTCGCTGGTGGTGCTGGCAGCGCTCCTTATCGTTCCGCTGTTCGCCAAGAACTTCATCATCTTCCAGTTGACGATGCTCCTGATCTACGGGCTCGCGGTGCTGGCGCTGAACATCCTGACCGGTGGCTCGGGTCAGTTTTCGCTCGGCCAGAGCGCGTTCTATGCCGTCGGCGCCTACGTCACGGCGGTGCTGATGGAGCAGTTCAACGTCAACTATGCGCTGACGCTGCCGGTCGCCGGCGTGGTCTGCTTCGGCTTCGGCTTCCTGTTCGGCCAGCCGGCGCTGCGACTCTCCGGCGTCTATCTCGCGCTTGCGACCTTCGCGCTCGCGACCGCCATGCCGCAGCTCCTGAAGCTGAACTTCCTCGAGCACTGGACCGGCGGCGTCCAGGGCCTCGTCGTCACCAAGCCGGACGCCCCGTTCGGCCTGCCGATGGGCCAGGACATGTGGCTGTACTACTTCACGCTCGTCGTCACGCTCGCGATCTACATCTTCTCGGTGAACCTGTTGCGCTCCCGCTCGGGGCGCGCCTTCATGGCAATCCGCGACAACGAGATCGCAGCCTCGTCGATGGGCGTCAATGTCGCGCTATACAAGACGCTGGCCTTCGGTGTCTCCGCCGGCATCACCGGCGTCGCCGGCGGCCTCAGCGCAATCGCGGTGCAGTTCGTCGCGCCTGACAGCTACAACATCACGCTCGCGATCTCGCTGTTCCTCGGCATGGTCGTCGGCGGTGTCGGCTGGCTGCCCGGCTCGTTCGTCGGCGCGGCTTTCATCATTTTCGTGCCGAACATAGCGGAGGGCATCTCCAAGGGACTCTCGGGCGCAGTGTTCGGCGTGCTGCTGTTCCTCGTCATCTACCTCGTGCCACATGGCGCGAGGCAGGTCGCGATCGTCAGCCAACAGTTGATTGGCAAACTCAAGAAGAACTGAAACGCTAAAAAGGAGACTGAATTGCTGTCTAGAAGAATACTTGGAATCGCCGTGGTCGTAACGGCGGTCGCAACGATCACCTCCGGCGCAGCACTCGCCCAAAAGAAATACGATACCGGCGCGACCGACACCGAGATCAAGATCGGCAACATCATGCCGTATAGTGGTCCGGCCTCCGCCTACGGCGTCATCGGCAAGACCGAAGAAGCCTATTTCAAGATGATCAACGAGAAGGGCGGCATCAACGGTCGCAAGGTCAACTTCGTCACCTATGACGACGCGTACTCGCCGCCGAAGGCGGTCGAGCAGGTCCGCA
The DNA here is from genome assembly GCF_059803455.1 of Bradyrhizobium sp. UFLA05-108. Lineage (NCBI taxonomy): Bacteria > Pseudomonadati > Pseudomonadota > Alphaproteobacteria > Hyphomicrobiales > Nitrobacteraceae > Bradyrhizobium > Bradyrhizobium sp. UFLA05-108. The sequence continues at coordinate 122,899 of NZ_JBANAZ010000019.1, forward strand.
AGCTCGTCGAGAGCGACGAGGTGCTGGCCGTGTTCAACCCGCTCGGCACGCCCTCCAACACCGCGATCCAGAAATATCTCAACGCCAAGAAGATTCCGCAGCTGTTCGTCGCGACCGGCGCCACCAAGTGGAACGATCCGAAGAATTTCCCCTGGACCATGGGCTGGCAGCCCTCCTACCAGAGCGAAGCGCAGATCTACGCGAAGTGGCTCTTGAAGGAGAAACCCGACGCCAAGGTCGCGGTGCTCTATCAGAACGACGATTTCGGCAAGGACTATCTCAAGGGCACCAAGGACGGGTTCGGCGGCAAGGCCTCGAACATCATCATGGAGGAGAGCTATGAGGTGTCCGAGCCGTCGATCGACGGCCATATCGTCAAGATCAAGGCCGCCAATCCGGACGTGCTCGTGATCTACGCGACGCCGAAATTCGCCGCCCAGGCCATCAAGAAGGTGGCCGAGCTTTCCTGGAAGCCCCTCCAGATCGTCACCAACGTGTCGAGCTCGGTCGGTGGTGTGATGAAGCCGGCCGGCCTTGAAAACTCGCAAGACATCCTGTCTGCCACTTACGGCAAGGACGCCGGCGACCCGCAGTGGAACAATGACCCCGGCATGAAGAAGTGGTCGGAGTTCGTCGACAAGTACATGCCGGGCACCGACAAGAACGACAGCTTCGTCGTCTATGGCTATGGCGCGGCGCAGACGCTCGCAAAGGTGCTGGAAATGTGCGGCGACGATCTCACCCGCGCGAACGTCATGAAGCAGGCGGCAAGCCTGAAGGACTTCGTTCCTGACACCTTGCTGCCCGGTGTGAAAATCAACACTAGCGCGGCCGACTTCGCCCCGATCAGCCAGTTGCAGATGCAGCGGTTCAAGGGCGAGAAATGGGAACTCTTCGGCGAGATCATCAGCGGCGACGTCCCTTCCGAATGATACGCGGACGCTAAAGACTGATCTGCAACCATCGGCTAAGAGCCTCCGCGAGCAATCGCGGGGGCTTTTTGTTGACGGCCGACGCCAATCTTGTTCAATGCATCGCCGATCCAACCGGGTGGGGGAGCAATGACTGCCGTCCGTCTTCAGTTCGCGGCCTTGTCGGCCGTATTCGTCTTGTGCACTGCAACGAACGGCACCGCTCTGGCGCAAAAGAAATTCGACACCGGCGCCTCCGACACCGAGATCAAGATCGGCAACATCATGCCCTACAGCGGTCCGGCTTCCGCCTATGGCGTGATCGGCAAGACCGAAGCGGCCTATTTCGACAAGATCAATGCGGAAGGCGGCATCAACGGTCGCAAGATCAAGTTCATCTCCTACGACGACGCCTACTCGCCGCCGAAGACGCTCGAGCAGGCCCGCAAGCTTGTCGAAAGCGACGAAGTATTCTTGATCTTCGGATCGCTCGGCACCTCCACCAACAGCGCCATCCGCAAATACATGAACGAGAAGAACGTGCCGCAATTGTTCGTGGCCAGCGGCGCCTCCAAATGGAACGATCCGAAGAACTACCCATGGACCATGGGCTGGCAGCCGAGCTACGCCAGCGAAGCGCGCATCTACGCCAAATACATCATCAAGGAGAAGCCGGAAGCCAAGATCGCCGTGCTCTACCAGAACGACGATTTCGGCAAGGACTATCTGAGGGGCTTGAAAGACGGCCTCGGGCCGAAGGCCTCGATGATCGTGATCGAGGACGGCTACGACACCTCCGAGCCCGCGATCGACGAGCGCGTCGTGAAGCTGAAGGCCTCGGGCGCCGACGTCTTCATCAGCATCACCACGCCGAAATTCGCGGCCCAGGCGATCAAGAAGGCGGCCGAGATCAACTGGCATCCGATGCACATCATCTCCAACGTTTCGGCATCGGTCGGCGGTGTGATCGAGCCAGCCGGCCTGGAGGTGTCGCAGGGCGTCCTTTCGGCGACCTATGTCAAGGACGGCTCCGACCCGCAGTGGAACGCCGACGACGGGATGAAGAGGTTCTACGATTTCCTCGCGCAGTTTGATCCGAAGGCGAACAGACTGGATGCCGCCGTCGCGTTCGGCTATGGCGCGGCGCAGACGATGGTGAAGGTTCTTCAGATGTGCGGCGACGATCTTACGCGCGAGAACGTCATGAGGCAGGCGGCGAGCCTGAAGGATTTCGCACCGGACACGCTGCTTCCCGGGGTCACGATCAACACCTCGCCGGACAATTTCGCGCCGATCGCGCAGCTCCAGATGATGCGCTTCAAAGGCAAGTCGTGGGAGCTGTTCGGAGACGTGATCTCCAGCGAGTTGAGCCATTAGGCGATCGCGGAGCCGCCTGCTGCCGGGCATCAAGGTTAACACCAGCCCCACCGACTTTGCTCCGCTGTCCCAAGTGCAACTCATGCGCTTCAAGGGCGAAAGCTGGGAACTGCTCGGCAATGTCCTCAGCAGCGACGTCGGCGGCTAAAGGTCCGGCCGGCGGCCGACTGATGACTACTAAAGAAGCAGCCCCTGCAACCTCATTGCAGGGGCTTTTTCTTGATGCTGCATCGCAAATCGTATTCAATCAGTTCCCGGCGCCGCCAAAAAACGCGAGAGAAAAAGGGCGCACACACACCAAAAAAATCAGGGAGACTGGAATGCCCGCTGTCACTGGCAAACTTGCTGCCGCGTCAGTCGCGCTTGCGCTGTTCGCGGCCTCGACCTCCACTGTATCAGCCCAGAAGAAATACGATACCGGCGCGACCGACACCGAAATCAAGATCGGCAACATCATGCCCTACAGCGGCCCGGCGTCCGCCTACGGCATCATCGGCCGTACCGAGGCGGCCTATTTCAAGAAGATCAACGATGAGGGCGGCATCAACGGCCGCAAGATCAACTTCATCTCCTATGACGACGCCTATTCGCCGCCGAAGACGGTGGAGCAGGCGCGCAAGCTGGTCGAGAGCGACGAGGTGCTCTTCATCTTCAACTCGCTGGGCACGCCGCCGAACTCGGCGATCCAGAAATACATGAACTCCAAGAAGGTACCGCAGCTCTTTGTCGCCACCGGCGCCACCAAGTGGAATGATCCGAAAGACTTCCCCTGGACCATGGGCTGGCAACCCAACTACCAGAGCGAGACGCAGATCTATGCGAAGTGGCTGCTCAAGAACAAGCCGGACGCCAAGATCGCCGTGCTGTTCCAGAACGACGACTACGGCAAGGACTATCTCAAGGGCCTGAAGGACGGCCTCGGCGCGAAGGCGGCGAGCATGATCGTTGCCGAGGAAAGCTATGAGACCTCCGAGCCGACGATCGACAACCACATCGTGAAGCTGAAGGCGACCGGCGCCGACGTCTTCATGAACATCACGACGCCGAAATTCGCCGCGCAAGCGATCAAGAAGAATGCCGAGATCGGCTGGAAGCCGCTGCACTTCCTCAACAACGTCTCCGCCTCCGTCGGCAGCGTGCTCAAGCCCGCCGGCTTCGAGAACGCGCAGGACATCATCTCCGCCGACTATCTGAAGGACGTGTCCGATCCGACGTGGGCCAACGACGCCGGCATGAAGGAATTCCTCGCCTTCATGACGAAGTATTTCCCGGAAGGCGACAAGCTCGATCACGGCACTATCACCGGCTACGGCGTGGCGCAGACCCTGGTGCAGGCGCTGAAGCAGTGCGGCGACGATCTCACGCGCGAGAACATCATGAAGCAGGCGGCGAGCCTGAAAGACTTCCGGACCGAGGTGCTGCTGCCCGGGATCCAGATCAACACCTCGGCGACCGACTTCGCGCCGATCAGCCAGCTCCAGCTCGAGAAGTTCAAGGGCGAGAAGTGGGAGCTGTTCGGCGACGTGATCAGCGCCGACGTCGGCGGCTAGCCGTCCGGCAGGTTCGAGGTATGAGAACGCCCCTCGCGAGGCCGTCGCGGGGGGCTTTTCATTGCCTTTCGACTATCATCACGCAATTGCATAATCGAATGATGAGCAAGCCCGCTTACGCTTCGCGCGGCGATGCGCTAGGCAAGAGGCGGCGGACTCTGGCGAGGTCGCCGGCAACCGCCTCTCCTTGAGGAAAGCATCGCCATGACCGACCGACGCCCCCTGCTCCGCGCCCTCTATGACGCCGCCGTCGCCGCCGCCCACCCCGACGTGGTGCTGGCGCCGCATCTGCGCTCCGCGCCGAAGGGCCGCGTGATCTGCCTCGCCGCCGGCAAGGGCGCCGGCGCCATGGCCGCGGCCGCCGAGCGGCACTATCTCGACAGGCTCAAGCTCGATCCGGAGCGACTGGTCGGCATCGCCACCACCCGCCACGGCTACGGCGTGCCGACGCGGCGCATCCGCGTGGTCGAGGCCGGCCATCCCGTGCCGGACGAAGCCGGCCTGAAGGGCGCCGCCGACTCGCTCGCGCTCGCAGGCGAGGCCGGCCCCGATGATCTGCTGCTGGTGCTACTCACCGGTGGCGGCTCGGCGAACTGGATCGCGCCGGTGGACGGCATCAGCTTTGCGCAAAAGCAGGCGGTCAACAAGGCGCTGCTCCGCTCGGGCGCGCCGATCGGCGAGATGAATGTCGTGCGCAAACATCTGTCGCGCATCAAGGGCGGGCGGCTGGCGCGCGCCGGCAAGAATGCCGCTGAGATCGTCACGCTCGCGATCTCCGACGTGCCGCATGACGATCCCTCCGCGATCGCCTCCGGCCCCACGGTGCCCGATCCGACCACGCTGGCCGATGCGCGCGCGATCGTCGCAAAATACAAGCTCGAGCTCGACGAGGCCGTGCGCCGCGCGCTCGATGATCCCGGCAATGAGAGCTGCAAGCCCGGCGATGCCGCGTTTGCGCGCGCGCATTTCGAACTGATCGCGCGGCCCAAGCAATCGCTCGACGCCGCCGTCAAGCTCGCGAAGGACGCGGGCTATGAGGTGATCGATCTCGGCGCCGATCTCGAAGGCGAGGCGCGCGAGGTTGCCGCCGAACACGCCAAGCTTGTCCTGAGCGCGCGCGCCGCCGGCAAACGCACCGCCATTCTCTCCGGCGGCGAGCTTACGGTGACCGTGCGCGGCAATGGCCGCGGCGGCCCCAACCAGGAATATGCGCTGGCGCTCGCCGGCCTCCTGAAGGACACGCCCCACATCGCCGCGCTCGCCGGCGACACTGACGGAGCCGATGGCGGCGCCGGCAACCCCACCGACCCCGCCGGCGCATTGATCGACGCGGCGACGTTTGCGAAGATGAAGACGCTGGCGCTGGAGCCGCAGGCCTATCTCGACAACAACGACGCGACGGCATTCTTTGCCGCGACCGGCGACCTGCTGCTGCCCGGGCCGACACTGACGAACGTGAACGACATCCGGGTGATCCTGGTGGATTGAGAGGCGTTCTGTCGGTCTGATCGGGCCAGGCTGCTCTCGAGCACGATCGTTTTGAGCTCCTGACCAGCAGCCACCTTCTAAAACGCCCCCGCCAGCTCCCTCGCACCGGTATTGTTGCTGTTCGAATCCATCCGCGCGTCCGTCACCGCCAACAGCTTCGCCACCGTGTTGTGCCGGATCGCGACCGGGTTGCGCTCGTAGCCGCCACGCTGGAAGAAGTTCGAGGTCGGCACCTGCTCGCGCATGGCCTGCGGCATCGTCACCATGTCCAGCCCGGTGCCGTCGCCGGTGAGATTCATCATCTCGAGCTCGGCGGCGGTGAGCGAGCGGGTATAGCCCTTGGCGCGCGCGAACAGCACGGACGTGAGCAGCTTGTGGGTCTGGAGCATCGGCCCGACGTCGATATCCAGCACCATCGCGTGCATCGCCCAGCCCTGCGCGGTGTCGCCGATCTTCTCATGCTCCGACCAGGTGTCCGGCACCGACTTCGCCTGCGCCACCATCTTCTTCAACACAGCGAGCTTGTGCTCCAGCGCCTTGCGCGCGGGTCCCGCGGCCTGCGCCGTCTTCTCGGAGAGCGCGCGGACCAACTCATGGCCCTGTTCGGCGAGCAGCTCGACGCTATTGGTGGTCAAGAGCTGATTGTAGCCGATCGCGGTCGAGATCGCCCGCTTGCCGCCATGTTCAATTCCCGCTTGCACGTCGTGATTGCCGGTGCCGCCGGTCTCGAACGAATAGACCCGCACCGCCTGCTCGCGCGTCAATCCGAACGCGAGCGCATAGCGGGCGTAGGCGCGCTTGAACTCGACCTCGGTCGTCGGCCGCTGCGGCGTGAACTGGTAGAGATCCTGCGCGGCCCGCAACAGATCCGCGACGACGGGGATCGGCTTGCGCGGGCGCGGCTCCGGCTCCTCGGTCGGCTCCGGATTCACTGGCCGCTTCGGCCCGGTATAGAGCGGGGGCTGCTCCAGCACGTAATCGTCAAGCGTGATCTGCTGGCCGCTGCGCCGCTTGGCGTTGCGGGTGCGGCGCTTCTCGGAGATCGCGCTCCAATAGGCGCCGGCCTCCGCGTCAAAAGCGGCGCGCGTCTCCTGGTACTCCTGGAGGCGGCGGCGATATTCGAGGATGGCCTGGGGCGACGCCTGCGCCATCGCATTGCTGACGGCCGGCGGCAGCGCGGAGGAGTCGCGCGCGGGCGCGGGCGGTGCGAGCAGGGCGAGCGCGAACGGTGCAAGCGTCAGGGCGCGTCGAATCGGTCGGTGATGCATGGTGCCCTTGTAGCAACCACCGCGTGACTGTCAGGTTAAAACGCCGTTTACTTCTAAGGTCATTTCCAGGCGAACACCGGCTGTTCCAGCTCGGCAACGCGGGTTACGCGCCCCGCCAGCACCTCGCGGAACTGATAGATCAGGGCTGCAGTCGGAGCGTGGATCAGGCTGTCTTCGTGGTGGAAGCGGATCACGCGCCGCGTGCTTTCGGGGATGGCGACGAAGTCGAAGGCGTCCTCGCGCTCGATCGTGTCAAGGGCGATGCGATGTACGGAGGCGACCTCCTGCGGGTTCGGCACGAGTCTCCCGCTGCCGGCGGCCCACACCACCACAGGCGTGATCAGATAGCCGGAGCGGGTCGGGTAGTCGTCCAGGAGGCCGAGCACCGTATCCGCCGCGAGCCTCAGTCCGAGCTCCTCGTCGAGCTCGCGCAGCGCCGCCTCGACCGGTGTTTCACCGGCATCGCAACGCCCGCCGGGCAAGGCCCATTGCCCGCGATGAGCGCGCAGGTTCGATGCACGCAAGGTCAGCAGCAGCGCCGTGTCGCGCCCCTCGCCTGCCGCGGCAAGCGCAATGGCAACCGCGGCGCGCTTCAGCCCCAGCGGGTCGCCATTGTCGGGCAGACGCGCAAACCTCGCGCAAGCGCCAGCGATATTCCGCCGTGTGGCATCGTCGAATGGTCTCATGATGCTTGACTACACCAGGAGCGCGCTTGATGAAATGAGATGCAGATGCTCTGCTTTGACAGACGGACCCGAACATGATCGACAAGGCCGCCGCCAGACTCAAGCACGACGGCTGGACCGTTGTCGAAACCACCGGTTTCATGCACCTCATCGGTCCCCTGTGGGAGCGCCAGCTCGACGGCCAACATGAATACGCGCTGATCACGCAGGACAAGCATCACAACCGCCGCGGCATGGTGCAGGGGGGCGTGACGATGACCTTCGCCGACCGCACCTGCGGCATGACCGCGCGCTACGTCACCGGCAGGCAGTACATGGCGACGGTGCAGCTCGACACCCATTTCGTCGAGGCCGGCAAGATCGGCGACATCCTGATCTCGCGCCCGCGCGTGGTGCGCTCGACCCGCAGCCTGATTTTCATGAACACCGAAGTCACCGTCGACGACCGCTGCATCGTGATGGCGAATGGCGTGTTCAAGATCTTGAAGGGGCCGGAGTAGGCGACAAGCACTCCGCTGTCATCGTCCGCGAAGGCGGACGATCCAGATGCTATGGGGTAAGCGGCGACTGGGGTAAGCGGCGGTGAGGGTGTGGACACCCCTCGAACGCCGTGATCA